>JAITSR010000038.1 GCA_031287655.1 Clostridiales bacterium | reverse complement strand
GTAATAGACAATCGGCAGGACGGGCGGATACATAAAGTCCTTTGCGGCGCTCGCGTGTTCCTTTGCCCGGTTCGCCTCTTTTTCATAGTCGTCCAGCACAAGCATGATGTATTGCAGCATCTTAAAACACATGCGGTAATTGACCTCGGACTCATGCTCGACGACAGCGATCACAAACAGCGGCGAATGCCCCTTGATATTGACACGCTTCACTGTGTCGGAATCCCGGCCTTCTTCAAAGAGCGGAATGAAGCGCTCGGATATGTCCTCGACATCCGACGGGCTTACGTTCTTTAAGAGGTCGACACTGATAAAGTCCCGCAGGAACTCGACGAACAGCTCCGGCTCGTCAAAAACACGCTTAAATGAGTTATCCCTTGCGTTATGAATCATGGGCGGCGCCCTCCCGTTGACATATCGTTCAATAGATTTATTATACAGCACAAACGCGCTTTTTACTATTAACATTGGATTGTTAAATATTGTCAAATATTGACTTGTCACAATTATTTAACGTCAGGTTAAATTTTTTCAAAAAAAGCATTGACAAATGAGTGAATACCCGCATATACTTATATAGTGAAAAGCGAGCGTGCAGTCGTTTGCTTCAGAGGCAAAATCAGGAGCATAAGTCAGGTCAGGATCGTAATCAGATTCGGAACCAGAAACGAAGTCAGGAGCGCAGTCGGGTCAGGATTAAAATCAGAAGCGGGATCGAATCGGCGCGGGACAGCCGCCGAACAACACAAGTTCAGCAGACGAAAGGAATGGTCGGAATGAAACGCCAAAAAGGGACCAAACACAGAATCGTTGAAGCTGCGATCATGCTGTTTTCTGAGCAGAACTACAGCAAGGTGAGCACACGGGACATCGCGCGGGCGGCCGGCATCCGCCCCGCCTCTCTATACAGCCATTACGAGTCAAAGCTCGATATTCTGTACCGCATTTACGCGTTTTACGAGGAAAAACTCGCGCAGGCGCTGCCCGACATCAACGAACTGCTCACGCTCGCGGAGACGGCTCACCCGCACGAGATTCTGCAAAAGGGGCTCTACTACTTTGATCCGGCCGATCAGGAACTGGTGGACCGCACCGTGCTCATCGCATGGGACGAAAGCCGCTCGGACGAGCGGAGCGCGGAGTTCATCCGAAAGAATATCCTCGACGTTCCGGCGAACTTCGAGCGCGCGCTTTTGGAGCGGATGCTCGCGCTCGGCCGGATCGAGCCTTTGGACATCGACGCGTTTCTGGTCGTTCTGACAAATTTCTGCCTGAGCGCCGCGCTGCGAAACTACGGCAAGCTCCCTGTGAGTTTGGAGGACTGGACGCGCGGGTACATCCTCCTAAGCCATCTGGTCACGCCGACAGGAAAGTGACGCCGTATTTTCAGGCGCGGAAGGAAACCTATCATCCCGGCTGGTAAGTGGAACGACAACTGGAGCATATTATGAAGATTTTGAACTCAATATCCCCTGAGAACCCGGAGTTGCTGCAGCGCCCCCGAATTGACGCGCTGTTTTCCCGCGCCGTGAACTGCTCGCTCGTGACGGTCGTCGCGGGTCCCGGCTACGGCAAGACCCAAGCCATCGGCAGTTTTATCAAAACAGCCGCGCAGCGGTGCGCGCGGATGCATTTCCGTAAATTTGACGACATCCCGGCGCGTTTTTGGCGCAATTTTACGAACGCGCTCAAAGACAGCGCGCCGGAACTCTCGGACCGGCTTTTTTCACTCGGCTTCCCGGAGGGCGCGGCCAAGTGCGACGCGGCTCTGTGTATGTTTGCGGAGGAGGCGCGGCGCGGCGCGCCGATCCTTCTGATCATTGACGACTATCCCGGCGGCGGCGGACATATCGCGGCGGACGGCAGCCCGGACACGTCGTCGGGCGGCGGCAGCGAGGTCGACGCGTTTCTGGAGGCGCTCGTCGGCGCGGGCATCCTCGACGTACATCTGATCCTGAGCGGCCGTCGGGAGATCGGCGTCGGACGTCTGGATTGCGTCTGCGACGGCGGCCTGTTTCAGATCACGGCGGGCGACCTCGCCTTTACGGACGATGAGATCGGGGCGCTCTTTTCGCTTCGCGGGCAGTCCCTCTCCATACGCGAAGCGCACGAGCTCGGGCAGTACACGGACGGCTGGCCGCTGGCGCTGTACCTGCTCTCGCTGAACCCCGTCCCGAAGCTGCCGGCCGCCGGGGCGTGGAGAACCGCGGACAGGGACGTCGTCTGCCCCGATGTGATCGGCGCGATGTTTGAAAAGGACTTTTTTACCTCATACGACGAAAGGGCGCGGCTTGGGCTCATCGGGCTTTCGCTGATCTCCGACATCCCGGCTGAGATGATACGGCGCGCGCCCCCGAATCTGGGCTCGCCGGGACCGGTTATCCCCGGGGGCTTGAACGCGAACGACGCGAAAGCCATCGCCGAGGCCTTAAATACGAACCTCTTTGTCTCCTATGATCGCGCGACGCGACTCTACTCTTTCCATCACATGTACCGCGCCTTTTTGGCGGAAAAGCAGTCGCTTTTGACCGACGAGGACAAGAACCGGCTGTGGCTGATCGCGGGCGAAGCGTTCCTCGCGCGCGGCAGCATCCCCGAGGCGATCGACTGCCTGATGAAATGCGCGCGGTACGACCGGGTCGTCGAGGCCATCTGCCGCTATTTCAGCCTGCACGCCGCCGCGCCGAGAGAACTCGCCGGGTATTTTGAGGAAAAACTCAGTCTCCTGCCGCAGGAATTTTGCGGCCAAAATCCGCTTGTGCGTTATATGCAGGCGGCGATCAGCCTGAACAACCTCGATACCGAGCGCGCGTACACCCTCCTGTGCGAGTTGGAGGCGAAACTGCACGGCAGGGTCACGCAAGGCGAACGCGGCGGCCAATCGGGCGGGCCTGACGGCGGACAACCGGGCGGGGCTGGCAACGGCCAATCGGACGGGTTC
>JAITSR010000454.1 GCA_031287655.1 Clostridiales bacterium | reverse complement strand
TGATTCATCGCCTCTTGTGGTTCCGTCTGATTCGCCAACGTCTCCGCGTCCGCCGCCCCGAGAGGCAGCAGCAGCTTTCGCTCGGGACGGAGGGAGAGCATATTTTCAAAGTGGGTGTATACGAGATAGACCGCGTCGATCTCCCCGCGCTCAAACCAATCGAGCACGCAGGCCGCGATTTCCTCCGCGTCCTCAAAAAAAGGCGTCTCCGAAATCCCCATAAAGGACCGCGCGACCCCCTCCTGACGCCTGCGCCGCAGAAAAAACTCCCTCACCTTCTGCCCAACCGTCACGAGCCGGACCGCGCCGAGCTCCCGGATCAGGGCCTGCGCATCGCGGCATACGTTCGTGGTGTACCCGCCGCACAGCCCGCGGTCGCCGCCGACGACGAGCAGACACGAAAGCCCGGCCGCGCGGGGCGCTTCCCGCAGCCGGACAAAGCGATGCCCCCGGGCGTCCGGCTCGGCGGCGGCGGCCCGGACGATCCGCCCGGCCTCCGCGTAAAATTCGCGGTTGCCCGCCATGCGGTCCCGCACACGCTGCAGCTTGGCCGTCGAGACGAGCCGCATCGACTGTGTGATCTGGCGCGTTCCGGCAATGCTCCCGATTCGGTTTTTTACCTGCTGAATAGACTCCATATGCCCCGCCGTCTCTATGCTTTTGCCGCCCGCCCCGCTCGGAAGCGCTCGATCTCGGCCAGTATCTTTTCCTCGAGCTCCGCGCCGAGCGCGAAGCCCTGCCGCAGCTCGTCGAGCAGCGCCGTGTGCCATAGACCGAACCAAGCGACGAGCTCCCGCGCGAAGTCCGCGATGTCCTCGACGCGCACCGCGTCCGTCAGGTGGCGCGTCACGGCGAGCAGGATCAAAATCTCGTGCTCGAGCGCGATCGGCTTGTACTGCGGCTGCTTTAATACCTCGACGATCCGCTCGCCGTGCCGCAGACGGTCGCGGGTGTCCTTGTCCAAGTCGGAGCTGAACTGCGCGAAAGACGCCAACTCGCGGTATTGCGCAAGCTCCGTGCGGATCGGGGCCGCGATCCTTTTCATCGCCTTTGTCTGCGCCGCGCCCCCGACGCGCGAAACGGAGAGCCCCGGATTGATCGCGGGCCGGATTCCGGCGTTGAAGGACTCGGCTTCCAGATAGATTTGACCGTCCGTGATCGAGATCACGTTCGTCGGAATATAGGCGGACATGTCGCCCCCGAGCGTCTCTATAATCGGCAGCGCCGTAATCGAGCCGCCGCCGTGTGCCTCCGTCAGCCGCCCCGCGCGCTCCAAGAGCCGCGAGTGCAAATAGAACACGTCACCGGGATACGCCTCGCGCCCCGGCGGGCGCTGCATCAGAAGGCTCATCGCGCGGTACGCGACCGCGTGTTTGGAGAGGTCGTCGAACACGATCAGCACGTCTTTTCCCTGCTCCATCCAATACTCCGCGACCGCGCAGCCGCTGTAGGGCGCGAGATACTGGAGCGGCGCGGCCTCGGCGGCCCCCGCGGCGACGACCGTCGTATAGCGCATCGCGTCATACTCCGTCAGGATATTCACGATCCGGGCGACCGTCGAGTTTTTTTGGCCGATCGCGACGTAGACGCAGTTTACGTCCTGACCGCGCTGGTTCAGGATCGTGTCGATCGCGATCGCGGTCTTGCCCGTCTGCCGGTCGCCGATGATCAGCTGGCGCTGGCCGCGCCCGATCGGGACCATCGCGTCGATCGCCTTGATCCCGGTCAAAAGGGGCTTGTCGACGCTTTTTCGCGCGAGTACGCCCGGGGCCGTGCGCTCGATCTGGCGCGTAAACGGCGTCAGGATCGCGCCCTTTTGGTCGATCTGCTCGCCGAGTGCGTTGACGACCCGCCCGAGCAGCGCGTCGCCGACCGGTATATGCGCGACGCGCCCGGTGCGCATCACAAAGTCGCCCTCGTTGACGCCGGAATCCTTGCCGAGTAGCACGACGGCGATATTGTCCGTCTCGAGGTTCATCGCGATCCCCGTCACGCCGCTCTCAAATTCAAGCAGCTCGCCGCTCACGGCGTTTTCAAGGCCGATCACGCGCGCGACGCCGTCCCCGACCTGAAACACGCGCCCGGATTCGTCCACCTTCGCCGAGAGCACGAATTTTAGCACTTCGTCCTTAATCTGCAGGCCCAGCGCGGAGACGTCGAACGCCGGGGGGGCCGTTTTGTTTTCGATTTCGGTGCGATCGGCGGCGAGGCTCATTTGGAAGCGTACACCCCCTTGTAAATACCGTTTTTCATGTCGGACAGCTTTCGTTTGATCGAGTCGTCGATAACCGTGTCGTTCGCGATCACGCGGATACCGCCGAGCAGCGAAGGGTCGACGGTCGCCGTGAGGTTGATTTGCTTTTTGAACATCCGGATCAGCCGGATTTCGATCTGTTGGCGCTGTTCGGGTCTCAGCGGTACCGCGGTGACGACCTCGGCGTCGACGAGATTCAGGCGGTCCCGCGCGATGTCGAGAAAGCGGTCGAGCACAGCTTCGCGCTGATCCGCCGGGACATTCGCGAGGAAGGGGCCGAGCGGGGGCTCCGCGAGCCACCCGCCGCCGGGCGCGCGCTGCGCGGCAAGGTCGTCCTGCGTGATGTCGTCGAGCCGCGGTATGACGCGCTCGTCCTGTGCGCCGCCGCCGTATTGCGCGGCCCGGCCGTCCTGAGTAATGATGTCGCTTCGCTCCGCGAGGTCGTCCGGCTCCGGACGGCCGCCCTGTGCGGCGAGATCGCTTCGCCTGCCGCGCGTCCCGCGTCCGTCCTGCGCGCCGTTCTCCTGTCCGTTAAACTGCGTGACCCAGCGCAACGCCTGCCGGTACACAAACTCGAGGCCGTTTTCCTCCGCGTATTCGAGCAGCGCGTCCGCGAAGCGGCTTACCATTCTGATTAACATATGACCATTCCTTTACTCATCGCCCGTCGCCGCCCTCGCCTTCGCCGCCTTCGCCGTCGTCGTTGCCGCCGCCGCTCCACTCGGACAGCGCGTGCTCAATGAAACGATCCTGCGCCGCGCGGTCCATCGAAACCTGTACAAAACGCCCGGCCATCATGTGGGAAATCTCAATGATCTGACGCTTCATCTCGTCGTTCAGGTTCTCGCGCTCCAACTCGAGCTCGGCCTGCGCGCGGCTGTAAATGACCTCCGCCTCGCGGCGCGCGTCAAACAGCATTTGGTCGCTCTTTTCCATCGCCCTTTTGTGGGTCTGGCGCAGAATTTCCTCGCGTTCCGACTCGATGCCCGCGATCAGCTTTTCGTATTGTTCCTTTTGCTCGAGCGCCTCGTCGCGGATCGCCCGGGCCTCCTCAAGCTCCGCCCGGATTGTCTGCCTGCGCTCCGCCAAAAATTTCCGCACGGGCTTGTATAGCAGAAAAATCAGCGCGACGGTCAGAACCGCGACGTTGAACAGCTGAATCGCGATGTTGTACAGAAGGCTTTTGTCGAGGCTCAGGATTACGCCGTCCGGAAGCCCGGCGGCGGCGCCCGCCGCGCCCATCAATCCGCTCCCCGCGGTTATGCCCGTCAAAGCAGCGCGACGAGCGGATTCGCGAGCAGCAGGATCAGCGCGATGATCAGCCCGTAGACCGAGCACGTCTCCGCGACCGCCGCGCCGACGAGCATCGTGCTCATGATTTCGCCGCGCGCGTCCGGCTGCCGCCCGACGGCCTCCGCGGCCTTGCCCGCCGCGATCCCCTGACCCAGCCCGGAGCCGAGCCCGGAGAGCGTCGCAAGCCCGGCGGCGAGCGCGGAACAGCCTAAAACAAATGCTTTTGGGTCCATACGATTAATCACTCCTTATTTCACTATTTCATTGATTCACACCCGGTCGTCGCGCGCAGTCCGCGATTGCGTCTAATCCGTCGCCGATTGCGCCTAATCCGTCACCGATTTCTGCCGGATAAACGTCATGCTGAGCACCGTGAAGATGAACGCCTGCAGCGCACCGGCAAAGATGTCAAAATACGCGTGCAGGACGTCCGGGAGCAGGAAGCGCAGCGCGAGCGGCAGCATTTGGTATACGAGCCCGACGATAATCACGCCGCCGAGCATGTTGCCAAAGAGCCGGAACGCGAGCGAGACGGGCTTTGAGAGTTCCCCGACAAGATTGATCGGAAAAAAGATCGGATACGGCTTAAAAAAGCTCTTGAGGTATTGCCCACGCTGCTCCCGGACGCCGCCGATCTGGATCAGCGCGAACGTAATCAGCCCGAGCGCGGCGGTCGTCGCAAGGTCGGCGGTCGGCGGCCGCAGCCCGACCAGCCCGCTGTAATTGGAGACCAAAATGAAGCTGAAAATACTGAAATAGATGCCGCCATACCCTTCAAACCGCTCGCCCATCGTACTTTTCGCAAAATTCGACATCACCTCAACGAGGGCCTCCACAACATTTTGAAAGCCGCGCGGCACGGCGGAAAAGCGCGGGAGCGCAAGGCGCACAATCACCGCGAGGATCAGCAGCATACCCATCACAATCCATGTGGAGAGGTGCGTTTGATTAAAATAGATCGTTTCGTCCCCGATCCGAAAGAGGACGCCGAGGTTCTTGTTGGAAAAGTCCACTGCCGCGATCAGCCCCTTTATGTTGTTGGACGCAGGTTGAAGATACCCTTCTTATTATACAGGAGCGCCGCGGGAAAGTACATAAAGGCGTTATAAAATTCCGGCCGCTCCGATAAAGATTATGTGAAGTCTGATTGAGCGTCAAGGTAAATCAATCAACAATTTTGACACTAAATTTGCATCAAAAACTATTTTGGGAGCAGTTCGCCACGCTCAAAGACATTGTGCTGCTGACGCCCTTCGGGTTTTGCAGGGCTAATAAAGCGCTGTGAACAGCCCCTTAATCCTCATAATGTCCTTTGCAAGAAATAATCAATAAATCGTTTTCGTTGTTTTGTTTATTTGTTCTTCTGAACTCCTGATAGTCTTTGTCAGCTTTGGCCGAAAAATAGCGGTTCATAGGTTACTACGTTTCCATTGCCCGCATTTGCTCTTTGGTATACATCACAACTTCGCCATTCATGGCTTGTTCATATGACTCGTTAAGCATTGCTAAATATTCAGCGTTCCGACGCGCTTTGTCCATCTCGTTGTATTCTTTCTCCGTAATCACTACCAAATTTTCGTTTCGCGGGCGGGAAATTAAAACCTTTTCACCGTTGTAAACAATACTGTCCGCAATTTGTTTGAAATTTTGGGTTAAATCAGCAGTTTTAATCGCAATCACACTCATGAACCCCTTTCGATTTTTATATAATTATTTATATGTATTTTAATATAAAAATATCCGTTTGTCAACGGGAAAGTACATAAAGGCGTTGTTAAATTCCGGCCGCTCCGATAAAGATTCTGTGAAGTGAAGTCTGTACGGGTGTAGATATTTTTGGGTGGTATTGTTAAGGCGTCCATTATGTGTCAGGGTATTCGCCGCGCAATTTGAAATATATGCGCAAGTTCGCGGATGCTTGGACTGACCCTCAATTTGTGCAACGCACCGTTGCACAAATTCCATGGAGAACCAATATCTTGCTTCTGGACAAGTTGAAAGATGCGGATTCACGGATATGGTACGCTGTTCAAGCCGCGTAGAGCGACACCGTATGGTAAAAAGCGCATATGTGCTGTATAATGAGTCCAAGAACAATGTGTCAGCGGGAGGGCGCCGCCCATGATTCATAACGTAAGGGATAACTCATTTAAGCGTGTTTTTGACGAGCCGGAGTTGTTCGTCGAGTTCCTGCGGGACTTTATCAGTGTCGACCTCTTAAAAAACGTAAGCCCGTCGGATGTCGAGGACATATCCGAGCGCTTCATTCCGCTCTTTGAAGAAGGCCGGGATTCC
>JAITSR010000437.1 GCA_031287655.1 Clostridiales bacterium | reverse complement strand
CGGTTTGCAGCAATTGCCGGTCAATTGTTTTATCGCTCACGTTCGGTTTATCGCTCATTTTATCGCTCACGCTACTGTTATCGCTCACGTTATCGCTCACACTCGGTTTATCGCTCATTTTATCGCTCACGCTACTGTTATCGCTCACGTTATCGCTCACATTACCGTTATCGCTCACATACGCGAGCGACGCGCGATTGCATTTTCTCTGCCGCCTTGCTATAATCAGAATACTTCAGGGCGATACGGAGGTATATAACCATGAGCCGCAGCAGAGAAAATCTATGTCTTGTCGCGCTTCCCGGAACGGAAGAATTTTCGGCGAGTGTGGATTTTTACTTAAAGAAATGGCATGACACGGACCACACCTTTATCATGGACACAGCCTGTCCGAGATTTTTGACGGGCGACTCTAAGGCGATCATGTTGGAGTCCGTGCGGGCAAAGGACGTCTATATCATCTCGGACCCCTACAATTACTCCGTCTCATACAAAATGCGCGGGCACGTCAACCACATGAGCCCGGACGACCACTTTCAGAACATCAAGCGCGTCATCTCCGCGATCAACGGGAAGGCGCGCCGGATCAGCGTCATGATGAATATGCTCTACGGTTCGCGGCAGCACGGGCGCAGCATGAGGGAGTCCCTCGACTGCGCGATGAGCCTGCGCGAGTTGGAATACGCGGGCGTCAAAAACGTGATTACGTTTGACGCGCACGACCCGGAGGTGCAAAACTCGGTGCCGCTGATGAGTTTTGACAACCTCTATCCGAGTTATCAGATGTTAAAGGCGCTCTTGCGAAACGAGCGGGGCATCGACCTGCACCGGGAGGCGACCGTGATCGTGTCCCCCGACGACGGCGGGGTCCAGCGCTGTATTCAGTTCGCAAAGTCCCTGAACCTTGAGATCGGCATGTTCTACAAGCAGCGGAACACGAATGTCGTCCAAGACGGCAATGTTCCGATTGAGCGGCACGAATATATCGGAAACGACATCGCGGGCCGGGACGTGATTATCGTCGACGACATCCTCGCGACCGGCGACTCGCTGATCGACTCTTTCCGCAAATTAAAGCAGTTCGGCGCGCGTAAGCTCTATGCGTTTATCACGTTCGGAATGTTCACGCGCGGCAGCGAGGCGTTCGATCGGGCCTACGAGGAGGGTGTGTTCGACCGGATTTTTGTGACAAACCTCACCTATCATCAGGTCGACGGCGCGGAAAAGCCGTACCTCTGCATTGTGGATTTGTCCAAATACGCGGCGTATGTGATCAATTGCATTTTTCAGGAGATCTCGATCAGCGAAGTGCTCGACCCCGAGACGAAAATATCCCAGCTCATGAAATTGACGGGCGGCAAAAGTTAGCGCGAAACTCGCGCAGGTCGCAAGTCGCAGATTGCAGGTTGTTTTACCGGTGCATGAACGCCTGACCCGCCGCCGCGAACAGCGGCAGCGTGAGGATTGAAAAGAGCGTCGTCAGCGTCACGGTCTGCGCGGCGGTCGGGACGTCCCGCTGATAGCGCTCCGCGAAAATCGAGGTGAGGCCCGCGGTCGGCGTCGCGCAGAGGGTCACGAGCGCGCAATAGACCATCGGCGGCAGGCCGATCGGGATCATAATCAGCGCCGCGAGCAGCGGCAGCCCGATCAGGCGGATTGCGCTCGCCGCGTAGAGTGTCTTTGACGCGAACAGCTTCTTGTAGTCGGAGTTCGCCATCTGCGCGCCGAGCAACATCAGCGCGAGCGGCGTGTTCAAGTTTGCGAAAAAGGTGATCGCCTGGCCGAGCGGCCCCGTGAAGCGGTCAAACACATCAAAACCTATCATAAAAAAGCAGAAGCCGGAAAGCAGCGCGACGACGCCGGGGCTCAGCAGGATCGAGCGCACGGAGATATGCCCGCGCCCGCCCATCACAAAAATGCCGTGCGTCCATTGGAACAGCGTAAAGACCGCGAGCGAGACGGCCGCGAATACGAGCGCCTCCTTGCCGTATACGGCCTCGATCAGCGGAAAACCCATGAAGGCGACGTTTGCGTAGATCACGCCGAATTGCAGCACGGCGCGCGTGTCGCCCGGCTGCTTTGGAAAAAGCCGCGCCGCGAGCAGAATCGCGATCGCGTAATAGAGGAACGTCGCGAACGCGGCAAGCCCCATCTCGCGGATCACGCGCACATCCCGGTCAATGCGGAGCGAGTTGAAGATCAGGCAGGGTACGACGATATTGACCTGCACATAGGACACCTGCGAGATCGTCTGCTGCGACAGTCTTTTGACGCGGCACAAAAAAAATCCGACGCCCATGATAATAAACAGCGTCATGACCTGTCCCGCAACGATCAGAAAATTTTGAAACAAATCCGGTTCTCCTTTAAAGCTGATTCAGTGGACGTAATGATGGAATTATACCATATTTGCGCCGAATGTGCTAAAATAGGCGGGAGTGCTACTATAGGGAGGACGGATCAATGGGCATTTTTGGGAAATCGAGCAGGGAAGTCGTCTTTGGCGGGCCGCCGCGGGAGTTCAGCCGCAAGCAGAGAGAGGACGCCGCCTTCCTGACCGGCCTGTTCCGCGTGACAGGCGCTTATACGGGCACGTTCCGGGCGCTGTGCGATATGCAGTCGGTCATTTTAAATTCACTTTCACAAACGACGGCGGACATATATCAGAAGGCCTCGGACGCGGGTGTGGTCTACGCGGAGTTTGAGCGCTTGATTCTGGGGGGGCGCAAGGTGGTCGCCGCCGCGCCGTCGCCGCCGGTATCGGAGCGGGAGGGCGAAAACGACGCGGCTTTGGAGCGGGTCGCCGCGCTGCTAAAGGAGGCTTCGCTTTTGGTCACGCCGCT
>JAITSR010000431.1 GCA_031287655.1 Clostridiales bacterium | reverse complement strand
ACCGGGAGTTACCCGGCGCCCTTGCCGTATGGAGCCCGGACTTTCCTCACACGCGGCCTTTCGGCGTGCGCGCGCGGCCGTCTGTCCTACTCACGCTGTATATTATAACCGAAATCGAGACAATCCGCCACTTTATTATACGCGGCATTACACAGGCGGGAATGGCCGCAGCGGATAGTCGTTAAAGCCCACGCCGAGGACTCCGAGTTCAGGGAATTTTTCCCTGACCCATTTTTCTGCCAATTGGAGAAAGAAGCGCTCCGTGCCGTGATGCCCCGCGGCGACCGTAAAAATCCCCCTGTCGGCCAGTTCCAGCGCCTGATGGTGCCGAATCTCGCCGCATAACACCGCGTCGACGCCACGGGCCGCGAGCAGCCGCGCGTCCATGTCATACGCGCCGCACATCACAGCGACGCGCCGAATCCGCGCCGGGGCGGTCTCTCCGTTTCGCGCGGCCTCCCCGTTTCGCGCGGCCTCCCCGTTTCGCGCAGCTTCCACGCCTCGCCCACCACGCGTGTTCCGCCCGGTGTCCACGCTTGCGCCGCCAAGGCCGTTTGCGCCGCCAAGGCCATACGCGCAGCCGAGACCCGAAACGGATAGATCGCCTTGCTTTAAGCGCGTACACAGATACGCGGCAAATTCCTCCGGAGCATACGCCCGCGGCAATTCCCCGATTCGATAGCACTCCGGAGCGGTCGCCTCGCCGCCTTCGCCCGCCGACGTGTCGAGCCCGACAATCCCCGCGAGAAGGTCGTTCAGCCCGCCGTAGGTCTTGTCGACATTCGTGTGCGCGGCATATACGCCGATGTCGTGCCGGATCAGCGCGCGAATCAGAGAGCCCGGCGCGCTGCCGGAATCAATGCGCTTGATCGGGGAAAAGATCAGAGGGTGATGGCAGAGGATCAGCCCCGCCCCAAAACGGACTGCTTCGTCGACGACCGCGCTTGTGACGTCGAGACAGACGACGACACGGTCCGTCTCGCCCCGTTCGGTGTCGATCAGCAACCCGCAGTTGTCCCACGGCTCCGCGAGACCCTCCGGAGCCATTTCCGTCACGCAGGCAATGATTTCACTTATCTTTGCTTTTGTCATAGTGCTGCTCAACCTTTCATAATTGATCGAATCCGCCCTTCCAACAGTCCGAGCACGGAGCCGAGCAGCTCCGCCTCCCCGCGCTCCGCGCGGCTTATGCCCGCGTCTCGCGCGGATGCCGCGGTCAGCCCGTCAAAGCGGTTTTTCACCTTCCGGCGCACAAAGCGCAGATAGCGGAGGTACTCGGCGGCGGATGCGGCGCGGACGCGTTTGCCGATGAAGTATTCGTCCGGGGCATACCGCTCTTTTTTGCCTGTCCAGCGGCAGAAAAGCACGCTGTATACCCTTCTGTCCTCCTGCGCGAGGCGCTCAAACGTGATTTCGTACCCGTTTTCATTCAGCCATTCACGCAAAAACTCATGGCTGTTCATCGGCTGCAAAACCAGCGCCCCCGCCGACCGCGCCCGCTCCCCGCCGCGCTCTATGATTTCGGACAAATTGCGCCCGCCGATCCCCGCGACAACCACGGCTCGCCCCGGCTCGTAATCGGGAATCGCAAAAAAGCCGTCCCCGAGCGCAAAGACAATCCGATCAAGCAGGCCCCGCTCCGCGGCGTTGCGGCGCGCCTTTGCCAACGGCCCCGCGCGCAAGTCGACCGCCGCCGCAGCCCCGCACAGCCCGCATTCAATCAAATGGATCGGCAGATACGCGTGGTCGGTTCCGATGTCGTATACGGTCTCCTGAAAGCCGAGGGCACGAATCCCCTCCGCAATCACGGAGAGCCTCGGTCGCAGTCCGCGCCCGCTCACGCCGCTCACACCACTCATAACGCCGCCGACGCCGACGCCCGGATCGCCCATATCACCAAAGCCGCCCATGCAGTATGCAATCTGATTTGTCATAGCCGCCCACCCTGCAAAATGATGATCACGATTTCAGGGCGGTTAAAAAGCCGCGGTACGGAGGTTGATTCCCGCGCGAGACCTCGGCTGACGATCAACTCAGTGCGATCAAAAAAGTATTCTCCGTTTGTATACTTAGGGAACCAGCCCTGATTCGGCGCGACCAACCCGTTTTCGAGGATCAGCGGTATCCGCCATTGCCCGCCGTGCGCGTGCCCGGACACAACCAGATCGGGGGCGAGCGGCTGGAGTTTTTCGATACGCTCAGGGCGGTGCGACAGCAGGATCGTGAACATGCCGCCGTCTGTGGCGGACCCGCTCAGCCTCTGTATTTGCTCCGCATACGGCGCGGCGCGGCTCGCGTATCTGTCCGCGTCAGGGTCGTCAATGCCGCCTACGCGGATTTCATCCCCCCGCACCGCCAGCACATCGGCAGTCCCCTCTAATACTTTCACGCCATAGGACGTGAGCGTGTTCTTGAACTCGTCCGCTTTGCCGCTCCAAAATTCGTGATTGCCGGTAACGTAGTAGCACGGGTACTTTGCCGAAATGCCCCCGATGAGCTCCACGGTGTTGCCGGGCGGAAGCCTGTCGTCGAATATATCGCCGCAAAGCAGGATCGCGTCCGGCTGCTCGGCTTCGATCGCAGAAAGCAGCTCGCGCTGGCCTTCACCGTAATCGCAGGAGTGGTAATCCGTCAGAATGGCCAGCTTAACCTGCCCTGTGATTTTATCCGTTTCAACGCTGTATCGGCTGACCGACAGGCTTTGATTCAACGCGAGCGCGGCGACTGC
>JAITSR010000418.1 GCA_031287655.1 Clostridiales bacterium | reverse complement strand
GCTCTCCCAGCTGAGCTAAGCGCCCAAAGCACATGGCGCGCGCCGCGCGCCTTCTACAAAAAACAGTATATATCAGACCGACCCGCCTGTCAAGTAATTAGTCAGCGGCTTAAATTTGTCCGCCGGCAACATTTTCCTGTTTATGCGCCCGTATTTGTGATATATAACCCTTATACGAATCATTAGAAGCCGCAGGTTATCTTATGCCTTTCGGAGAAAGGAACGGTCATATGTTTTCCAACAAAACGGCGTTTCAGAAGGAATTTGAAAAGAGGACTCGTTCGCTGTTCGGCGTCATGCTCAATGAGGCGACGCAAACCCAGATGTACACCGCAATCGCAAGCATGGTCCGCGAGTCGATCGCCGAAACATGGGTCCACACGAACAACCGCTACCTGAAGAAAAAAGCGAAGCAGGTCTATTACTTCTCGCTCGAGTTCCTCGTCGGCAAGTTTCTGGAACAAAACCTTCTCTATATCAACGCGCTCGACGTCTGCCGGGAGGGGCTCGACGCCCTCGGCATCTCCTTTGACGAAATCTGCGCGGTCGAACCGGAGGCGGGGCTTGGCAACGGCGGGCTCGGGCGGCTGGCCGCGTGCTTCCTCGACTCGATGGCCGCGATGTCGATCCCCGGACACGGCTGCGGTATCCGCTATAAATACGGCCTGTTCAACCAAAAAATCATCGACGGCTATCAGGTCGAACTGCCCGACAACTGGCTGCGCGAGGCGAACGCTTGGGAGATCAGAAAGCCGGAAAAGGCCGTCGTCGTGCGCTTTGGCGGCAGCGTCACGAGCGTGGAGCGGGAGGACGGCAGCTTTGAGATCAAGCACGAGAACTACCAGCCCGTGCTCGCCGTGCCATACGACACGCCGATCCTCGGCTATCGGACGCATACGGTGAACAATCTGCGCCTTTGGAGCGCGGAGACGATCAACAACGAGTTCGACTTCGCGTCTTTCAGCCAGGGCCACTACACCGACGCCGTCTCCTACAAGTATTCCGTCGAGGCGATCTCCGAGGTGCTCTACCCGGACGACTCCAACTACACAAACAAGGTTCTGCGCTTAAAGCAGCAGTATTTCTTTGTGTCCGCCGGGCTCATGAGCATCGTCCGCAGATATAAAAAGAAAATGCAGAGCCTCGCGGACCTGCCCGACAACATCGTGATCCACATCAACGACACGCACCCGGCGCTCGCGGTGCCGGAATTTATGCGCATTTTGATGGACGAGGAAGGCTACGGCTGGGACGAGGCGTGGGCGATCACGACGAAGGTCATCGCATACACGAACCACACGATCATGCCGGAGGCGCTGGAAAAATGGCCGACCGACGTGTTTCGCGACCTGCTGCCCCGGATTTTTATGATCGTCAATGAAATCAACGAGCGCTTTTGCAAAAGCCTGTGGGAAAAATACCCCGGCGATTGGGACAGGATCGCGCAAATGGCTGTGATCGGGGACGGCTACGTCCGCATGGCGCATCTCGCGGTCGTCGGCAGCTTTAGCGTCAACGGCGTCGCGGCCGTCCACACGGAAATTCTGAAAAGGGACGTGCTGCGCCTTTTCTATGAATTTTACCCGGAAAAGTTCAACAATAAGACGAACGGCATCACGCACCGGCGCTGGCTTGTGAAAGCGAACCCGCAGTGCGCGGCGCTTTTGGACGAAATGATCAAGGACGACTGGGTACACAACCCGCTGCTGATGCAAAAGCTCGAGGTCCACAAGTCCGACGCGTGTATGCAGGGGAACCTCGCGGCGATCAAGCGCGAGAACAAGGTGCGGCTCTCGAACTACATCAAGGCAAAGTCCGGCATATCGGTCGACCCCGACTCGATCTTCGACGTCCAGATCAAGCGTATCCACGCCTACAAGCGCCAGCTCCTGAACGTGCTGCACATCATGCACTTGTACAACGAAATCCTTGAAAATCCAAAACTCGACGTCGTGCCGCGGACGTTTATCATCGGCGGGAAGGCCGCGCCGAGCTACTATTACGCAAAGAATATCATCAAGCTCGTGACGTCGCTCGCGGACCTCATCAACACGAACCCGCGCGTGAAGGACAGGCTGAAGGTCGTATTTCTGGAAAATTACTGCGTGTCGCTCGCGGAGCTCGTGTTCCCCGCGTCCGACATCAGCGAGCAGATTTCGACCGCGAGCAAGGAGGCCTCGGGGACGGGCAATATGAAATTTATGATGAACGGCGCGGTCACGGTCGGCACAATGGACGGCGCGAACATCGAGATACGCGACATGGTCGGCGAGGACAACTTCATCACGTTCGGCCTCTCGGTCGCCGAGGTGCTCGCGTACTACCAGAACGGCGGCTACAACGCGTGGGACATCTACGCCGCGGACGAACGGCTCCGGCTCGTCGTCGACCAGCTCACGAACGGCTTTTTCGGGACGGTGCCGCGCAATGAGTTCAACAACGTGCGGCGCTCGCTGCTCGACTACAACGACGAGTTCTTTGTGCTGAAGGATTTTGACAGCTATGCCGCGGCGCATCAGAAGGTCGACGCTCTGTACCGCGACCAAAAAAAGTGGCTCGCGATGTCCGCCGTGAACATCGCACATTCCGGCGCGTTTTCGAGCGACAACACGATCCGCCAGTACGCCTCGGAAATTTGGAAGGTCAGCCCGCTCAAATCTTAAATAAGTTCAGACGTTGCGAAGCAACGTCGCCCGTATGAACGCGGTGCGGACGTGCCGCGCGCCGGAAGTCCGGCGAGGTGTTCAGCGGCGGAACTGAGCGCCGCCGGGAGGCGGAGGAAGCGAAGTGGAGATAGTGTACACACCGAGCCGTGGAAGTGAGCGGGAGCGAACGGCGGGGCCTTGACCCGGCCACGGCGACGATTGTGAACACGTTAACCGCTGTCGATTACGATGAGAAAGCGGAGACTATGGTTATGAACCAAATCCCGGAGACCGTCGCGAAGGTGAAGCTCGCCCTGCTCGCGATGCAGCGCAATTCGTGGGAGCAGGGCGTCACAATGCAGGCTTTTTTGGAGCAGGGCGATCGCGACATTGTGATCGCCCTTGCGAAGGAGGCCGCGTACCGGCGC
>JAITSR010000387.1 GCA_031287655.1 Clostridiales bacterium | reverse complement strand
GTCTACTCTTGCCTGCTTTTGACCTACTTTTGCAGGAGGTGGAACGCGAAGCCGCCGATCTCGTCTTTTAGATATACGGCCGTCGTCTTGCCGTCCTTGGACTTTGCCGTCGCGGGGTCGACGACAAAGCCGCGCTTTGCGAGGTAATACTCCGCGCGGTCAATGTTATTCGTCTTGATCGCGACATGCCCGTTCTTGCCAAGTCCCGTGCTTTTGACGACCTCTACCGCCGCGCCCGCAAAGTTCGCGCTGTTGCCCGGCAAATAGGGGAAGTGGAACGCGCTCACGAGCGTCTTTGTGATCTCCTCGCTCTGTTCCGCGCCCGCGGTGTTAAAGCCGACGTGGCCGAGCTCAAAGCCGAGCAGGACGTCGATCGACTCCTTGACGGTCTTTGTGATGCCCGCGTAGTCCGCTTCCTTGATTTGCTTTGAGCTGCACAGCCAGCCGCCGCCGACCGCCGCGATGAACGGGACCTGTACATAGTCCGCGAGGTTTTTCTGGTCGACGCCGCCGGTCGGGATAAATGTGACGCCGGAGGGTCCAAACGGCCCGTTCAGGGCCTTGAGCGCCTTGACGCCGCCATAGACGTCCGCCGGGAAGAACTTTAGTACCTTCAGACCCTTTTGAAGCGCGAGCTGAATCTCGGCCGGGGTCACGCAGCCGGGCAGCACCGCGACGCCCTTGCCGACGCACCACGCGACGACGTCCTCCTGATAACCCGGCAGGACGACAAATTCCGCGCCCGCGTCGACGGCCTCTTTTGCCTTTTCGAGCGTCAAAACAGTACCCGCCCCGACGACCATGTCCGGGAACTCCGCCTTGACGCGCCGGATCGATTCGATCCCCGCCGCCGTGCGCATCGTGATCTCGATGATGTCCAGCTGCGCCTCCCGCAGCGCCCGCGAACACGGCACAGCCTGATCCGCGCTCTCAAACGCGACGACCGGCACCAGCCCGATCCTCCGGACCCGTTCCAATAATTCCATCGTACCCATCTCCTTCCGAAATATGTAATATTGTTACTTTTAAATGTTGCGCAGCTTCAAGCCGCCGTCTACGAGCACCGTGGAGCCCGTCATATAGCGGAACGCGTCCGAGACGAGGCACGCGACGGCGTCGCCCATGTCCTCCGGCAGACCGACGCGCCCGAGCGGAATTCCGCCGGGGCGCTTGCCTTCCTGCGGCGGCGGGGGCGGCGGAGGCGGCGTCGAGGGTCTTGGCATCGAGCGGCCAAGATTTGTCATGACCGCGCCGGGCGCGAGCGTGTTTACGCGAATGCCGTACTCTGCGAGGTCGACCGCGATGCACTGCATCAGAGCCTCCTGCGCGGCCTTTGTGCTCGTGTACACGGCCTGCGGCGGCAACGGGTACAGCGCGTTCACCGAGGTGACGATCACGATGTTGCCGCTCCGCTGCTCCTTCATCGCCTCGGAAGCCCGCTGGCAGCAAAAGAGACTGCCCTTTAAGTTGATGTCATAGAGCTCGTCGACCTCCGCCTCGGACGTTTCGAGCGCGCGCTTGCCGTATGAAATCCCGGCGTTCGCGACGAGAATGTCCAGCTTTTTCCCGTTTTCGGCGTAATACCGGTCAAAAAACGCGTCAATCTCCGCCTTCTTTCCGACGTCGACGCGGTACGCCTTGCTGTCCGTCCCCAGCGCGCGCAGCCGTGCCTCCACCTCATTCAACGACTTTTGGTCGCGTCCGAGGATCGCGACGTCCGCGCCGAGCGAGGCCAGCGAGACCGCAATCCCCATGCCGATCCCGGAATTCCCGCCCGTCACGATCGCCTTTTTCCCATCAAGACAAAACAGCTTTTTTACAAAATCCATTTGCATAGCGGAACATATTCTCCTTTTTTGACTGAGAGTTTATTCGGACAACGGACTTTCCGAATACGCTCAACTGAATTTCCGGTCGTTGGAATAGATCGTGTCCCAAAAGCCCGTCTCGTCCCAGACGCCGCCCATGCCGGGCATCAGATGCTCGGCGAGTACCTCGTCGTTCGTGTCGTCAAAACCGAGTCCCGGCTTGTCGTTCGGTGTGATAAAGCCGTTTTTGATGATCGGGCCGCCGAAGCCGGTCACGATGTCGTCCCACCACGGCACGTCGGGCGCGTTGAACTCGCTTGCGACAAAGTTCTCCGTCGCGACGCCCATGTGCGCGGTCGCGAGCGCCGTGACGGGCGTTTCGCACATGTGCGCGATCATCGCGACATGGTAGCGCTCGGCCATATCTCCGATGCGCTTCATCTCGAGGATGCCGCCCGCGGAGCAGATGTCCGGGTGAATGATCGGCACGGCGCGCTCCCGGCAGAGCTCCTCATAGCCCTCGAGCGCAAAGGCGTCCTCGCCCGTCGCGAGCGGCACGCCGCTCATCTGCGAGAGGGTCTTGTACTCCTTCACATAGTAAGGCGGCAGCGCGTCCTCGACCCAAGCGAGGTTGTATTTTTCCAGACGGCGCAGCAGCCGCCCGCAGTCCTCGAGATTGATCCGGCCGATGTGGTCGATCGCGAGCGGAATCTCGTAGCCGAGCACGTCGCGCATCGCGGCGATCTCCTGCTCAAACAGGTCGAGGCCGCGCTCCGTCAGGCGATAGAAAAGATAGGGCATCTCCACCGCGCCGCTGTCATAGGCCCGGTTGCGGAGCGGGAACAGTGAGACGTCGCTCTGGAGGTCCGGCCTGTCGCCGCGGTTCAGCGCGCCGGTCAGCGCGCCGTGCTCCTGCATTTGCTTCAGAAGGCCGAGCGGCGCGGAGAGCACGACTTCATTCGGATGCAGATGCTGCACGGTTTCGACACCCATCACCGCCTTGACCATCGTGAACCCGAACTTGTCGATATGCCCTTTCAAAATCTCCGCGATCCGGCGGCCGTCCTTGCGGCCCGGAGGCGGGTTGACGCCAAGGTCGCAATAGACCCGGACGGAATCGCGGTAGCGCCCCCCGAGCATTTGATAGACCGGGACGCCGTAGGCCTTGCCCGCGAGGTCCCAGAGCGCGATCTCAATCCCCGAGACGCCGCCCGCCTGCCGCGCCGGGCCCATGTGCTGCTTTAGACGCTTAAAAATCTTCTCGACGTTGCAGGGGTTCTCGCCGAGAATACGGCCTTTTAACTGCGCCGCGTAGTAGTAGCTTCCGAAGTCGCGTACCTCGCCGACGCCCGTAATCCCCTGATTCGTGTAGAGCTTGACGAGGATGCAGTGCATCGGCGCGCCTTTCAGGTTCACAAAGCGCATATCCGTAATTTTTAGGTCCGAGGGGCTGGAGCTTCGGTTGATCTTTAAATCCATTTCTTCCATGATTTTTATGGTCACCCCTTTCATTTGTGAGAGTTTATTCGGAAACTCGGACGCCTTGTGATGGCTCGATTTCGCGGCAATGCCGCGAAATCCTCCCCCCACTCATCGCCCTCGTTCCCTCTAAACCGCTCTGCGAATATCGTTACGCAAAAATGCGATTTCTGCGTAACTCCGTGCGCTATGCGCACGCTAGCTTCCGCTTTCTGGCTCCAACATGCTCCACCCTGCAACGCCAATCCATGGCGTCACAGCACCTCGTCCGGTGTCGTGTGAGTGTATTCGGTAAATGGACTTTCCGAATACACTCCGCTTTCGCGGTTCCCCGCAATACTCAATATTTCCTGC
>JAITSR010000369.1 GCA_031287655.1 Clostridiales bacterium | reverse complement strand
TGGTCATGAGCATGGGCTTGATCGTGCGGGTGAGCGTGGTCGCCATGCTCGTGCGTGTGGTCGTGCGGGTGGGTATGATCGTGGCCGCCATGCTCATGCGTATGGCCGTGGTCGTGCGGGTGGTCGTGCGGATGAGCGTGGCCGTCATGCTCGTGCGGGTGAGCGTGGTCATGGCCGCCCCCTTCCTCGGAATGGACGACTACGTTTACATCTGTGCCGGTGATCGCGTATTTTGCCGCCTTTTTGATCTCCAAGTCAAAGCCGCGCACATTCAACTTCGCAAGCTCCGCGATCAGACGATCGCCGTCGACGCCAAGGTCCAGCAAGGCGCCGAGCGTCATATCTCCGCTGATGCCTGAAAAACAGTCTAAATAGAGAATTTTCATGCGATGAGACCTCCTGATTACAATTTGTTTATCATGCTCGCAAGGAAGCCCGCGCCGAAGCCGTTGTCGATGTTCACGACGCCGACCCCGCTCGCACAGCTGTTCAGCATCGCAAGCAGCGCGGCCAGCCCGCCAAAGCTCGCGCCATACCCCACGCTCGTCGGCACGGCGATCACCGGCTTATCGACGAGGCCGCCGACGACGCTCGCGAGCGCCCCCTCCATTCCGGCGACGACGATCAGCACATTTGCCCGCGCGAGCTTGTCGGTGTTGGACAGGAGGCGGTGCAGCCCCGCGACGCCGACGTCGTACAGCCGCTCGACGGTGTTGCCGAGCGTCTCCGCCGTGATACAGGCTTCCTCCGCGACCGGCAAATCCGACGTCCCCGCGCTGACGACGCCGATGATCTTTTCAGTCGGTTTGATTTTTTTGCGCCGGATCACGATCGTCCGCGCGGTCTCGCTGTATTCGGCGTCCGGCGCGGCTTTCATCACTTCCTCATACACCTCGGGCTGCGCGCGCGTCGCGAGGATATTCGAGCCCTCTTTTAAAAGTTCGGCTACGATCAGCCGGACCTGCTCCGCCGTTTTACCCTGACAAAAAATGACCTCCGGGTAGCCTGTCCGCAGTTCCCGGTGGTGGTCGACTTTCGCAAAGCCCATGTCCACATAGGGCAGTTGTTTTAACGCGCCGACCGCGCGCTCAACGGAGACCGTCCCCGCGCGCACGCCGCCGAGCAGCGTTTTTAGTTCCGTTTCATCCATGTGTCCTATCCCCTTATCGTACCACGCGGCGGCCTATTGTGCCGCGCGGCGCGCCGCCTCCGCGTTCTGCGCCTCGCTCACGAGATACGCGTTGATAAAGCCGTCGAGCCCGCCGTCCATCACCTTGTCGACCGCGCCTTCCTCATGCTCCGTCCGGTGATCCTTGACCATCGTGTACGGACAAAAAACATAAGAGCGTATCTGGCTCCCCCACGCGATGTCCATCTGGACGCCCTTGATGTCCTCAATCCGCTCGGCGTGCTCCTTTTGCTTGAGCTCATAGAGCTTTGAGCGCAGCATTTTCATCGCGTTGTCGCGGTTTTGGAACTGCGAGCGCTCCGTTTGGCACGCGACGACGATTCCCGTCGGGATATGCGTAATGCGCACCGCGGAGTCCGTTTTGTTGATGTGCTGGCCGCCGGCCCCGGACGAGCGGAACGTGTCCGTTTTCAGATCGTCCGGATTGATGTCGATCACGATACCGTCGTCGAGCTCCGGCATGATCTCGACGGACGCGAACGAGGTGTGCCGCCTGCCCGCCGCGTCAAAAGGCGAAATGCGCACAAGCCGGTGGACGCCGTTTTCGGACTTCAAAAAACCATAGGCGTTCTCACCCGTGACGATCACGCTCACGCTTTTGATCCCGGCCTCCTCGCCGTCGAGAATGTCGACGACCTTCGGCGAAAAGCCCTTCGCCTCGGCCCAGCGCATGTACATACGCAGCAGCATTTCGACCCAGTCCTGCGACTCGGTGCCGCCGGAGCCCGCGTGCATTGTCAGGATCGCGTTGTTTTTATCAAACTCCCCGACGAGCAGCGTCTGCAAATTCATCGCGCTGTATTCGGCGCGGACCCTTTCCAGCTCCTGCTTCGCCTCGTCGACGACGCTCTCCTCCTGCTCCTCGATCCCTAGCTGTACGAGCACGGCCAAGTCCTCAGCCGCGGATACGAGCTTTTTGTAGCGCTCATGCTTTGTGCGGAGCGCCTTTGTCCTCTGCAAAACGACCTGCGACTTCTCGGGATCGTCCCAAAAGCCGGGCTCCGCCGCCTTGTTTTCGAGTTCTTCTATCTCCATCTCCACTGTGGGGAGGTCAAAGTGAATCCCCCATTTTCACGATTTGTTCTTTCAGAGCCAAGAGCTCAGGCTTCATTTGCTCCAGTGCCAGCATTTCTTCATCATCCCTTTCGTGAGTGAATTTTATAAAATCTATATCGGTCCGAACTTATCGAAGGGGTACCATCGAAAGACCGCCTTGCCCCGGATCGCGGAGATGTCGAACACGCCGAGCGAGCGGCTGTCATTGCTGCCGCCCTTCAAGCGGTTGTCCCCCATCACAAAGACCTCCCCCTTTTGCACGGTGACCTCATCCGTCAGACGCTCGTTATAGGTGTAGTCGCCCCTGATATACCGCTCGTCCAAGGGCGCCCCGTTCAGATACACCGTGCCGTCCAAAATGCCGACCGTATCCCCCTCGATCGCGATCACGCGCTTGATCAGATAGTCCTTGCCCTCGTCGAGCATGCCGTGGACATAGATCGTCACGATGTCGCCGCGTTTGATATTGCCGATTTTGGGCGAGATTTTTTCGATCACGAGCTGATCCTTGTCCTCGAGCGTCGGGGTCATCGACACGCCGTAGACGACCGTCCGCTGCCCGACAAAGTTGATGAACAGGATACCGACGGCGACCGCGATCACGATGTGCTTAACCCAATCCAATATTTCACGAATCACTGCCCGATTCATATTCCGGACTCACCCCTTCTTTTATAATGTTTATTCGGTTCACAAACTTTCCGAATCCACTCCTTGAAGTCTGATTTTCAAAATGTCCAGCTGGTCCCCGCCGACGGCGGACGGCGCGCCGGTCATCAGGCATGACGAGGTCTGCGCCTTTGGGAACGCGATAACGTCTTTGATACTGTCCGAACCCGCGAGAATCATCACGAGACGGTCGAGGCCATACGCGATCCCCCCGTGCGGCGGAGCGCCGTATTGGAACGCCTCAAGCAGAAAGTCAAAACGCGCCGCGGCGTCCTCCGGCGAAAAGCCGAGCAGCTCAAACATTTTCTTTTGCAGCGTCTGGTCGTTGATCCGGATACTGCCGCCTCCCGCTTCCATGCCGTTGATCACGACGTCATACGCCTTCGCGCGCACGCGGCCCGGGTCTGTGTCGAGCAACGCGACGTCCTCGTCCATCGGCGCCGTGAACGGGTGGTGCTTCGCGGTCCAGCGGCCCGCGCCGGAACCGGAACCCGCCGCGTCGGCGCCCGCGCCCGTGGTGTCGGCGCCCGCGTCGTATTCGAGCATCGGGAACTCCGTGACCCACAGGAAATTGTACTCGCCGCCGCGCGTCAGCCCGAGCCGCCGCGCAAGTTCCAGCCTCAGCTGCCCCAGCGCGTCAAACACGACCTCCGGCGAAGCGTCCGCGACAAAGAGGATAAGGTCGCCCACCTCCGCGGAGACCGCGTCCAAGACGGCTTGAAAGGTCTCGGGCTTTAAAAACTTTGCGAACGAACAGCGCGTCCCGGCCTGCTCGACGGCGGCCCACGCGAGCCCTTTGGCCCGATAGGTCTTGACATAATCCGTGAGCGCGTCGATCTCTTTTCTCGTAAACTTCGCGCAGCCCTTCGCGTTGATCGCCCGGACGCCCCCGCCGACCGCGAGCGCCCCGTCGAACACCGCAAAACCGCAGTCAGCCAGCAGCCCGCCGACGTTTACGAGCTCCATTCCAAAGCGCAGATCGGGCTTGTCGGAACCGAAGCGTTCCATCGCCTCGGCATAGGTCAGGCGCAAAAAAGGCGTCGCGACGTCGACCCCGATCGTCTCCTTAAAAAGCCGTTTTAAAAAGCCCTCGTTGAGCTCGAGGATGTCGTCCTGCGTGACAAAACTCATCTCGAGGTCGATCTGCGTAAATTCCGGCTGACGGTCCGCGCGCAGGTCCTCGTCGCGAAAACAGCGGGCGATCTGCATATAGCGGTCGTAGCCCGCGACCATCAGGAGCTGCTTAAACAACTGCGGCGACTGCGGCAGCGCAAAAAAGCTGCCCGGATAGACGCGGCTCGGCACGAGATAGTCCCGCGCGCCCTCGGGCGTGCTCTTGGTCAGCATCGGCGTCTCGATCTCCAAAAAGCCGTTCGCGTCAAAATAGTCGCGCGCAACCTTCGCCGCTCTGTGGCGCAGCATGAGGTTTCGCTGCAAATCCGACCGACGCAGGTCGAGGTAGCGGTATTTAAAGCGCGTCGCCTCGTTGACGTTCAGGTTTTCCTCTATGTAGATCGGCGGCGTTTCCGAGCGGTTGTAGATTTTTACGCGCCGGGCGGCGATCTCGAAGCGCCCCGTCGGGATTTTCGGGTTTACGGCCTCGGGCGCGCGTTCGCGCAGCTCGCCGGCCACGCCGACGACAA
>JAITSR010000346.1 GCA_031287655.1 Clostridiales bacterium | reverse complement strand
CAAGGCGCGACTTGCCGAAATAGCGCAAAGTCTGCTTCAAGCGGGGGTATCAATGGATTTGATCACGCGCACAACCGGAGTGGATGCCTCCGCGTTAGAAACAGAAATGCAAAAGCAGGTTCAACCTACCGGATGATGACAAGCGGAGGGAATAAATGTAGTGCGGCGCGTTAGAAGTATTCGGTCACATGCTGCGGGCGCTGCGTGAATACACGGTGCAGCGTAGCTACCCGCGAACCGCGCGCGCCGCCGCCGCAGAGTTCGAGCTGCGCGCGGCTGGTGCGGAGCGCGTTCCCGAGCGTCCGATAGCCGGTCACGAGCTGCGCGAGCGTCGGCATGTCGCAGCGGAGGTCCGCGTCCTTCTGCGTCGCCGTCACGCGACTCCCCTCCGGGCCGTATTCGACGAGCCAGCGTCCGGCATTCGCGCCGATGATCGGGTCCGAAACCTCGACGACATAGACGCCCTCGCCTTCGGGGCGGCGCATCAGCTCGAGCGCGGCGCGGACGTTTACGATCCGCGTCATGTCGCGCGGCACGATCCGCTGGCGGACATCCCAAGAGACGTCGGCAAAGTCCGCCGGGTCAAGGAACGTCGGGGCCATCCAAATCAGCGTATCGATCTGCGCCGAGAGCCCGCCCACGAGACTAAATATCGCGTAGAGCGCCTCGGTATCCAAAAAGGCGAGCTCGCGCACGTTCATTCGGTTCTTGCCCTCAACAAACTCGTGCTGATACTTAATATACCCGCGCGGCTCGCCCGCGGCGTTCCGCCACACATAGAGGAAGCTGCCCTTCTGATAGGGGTCGTCGCGCGTAAAGCTCCGCCACGCGCGGTCGTCCGGCCAGACGTCGCGCCGTATCCCGTGGTTGAGGTCCGCGATGTACGCCGCGTGAACCTCCTGCAGCACGGCCGTGTCGCCGCCCGGGAAGAACTGCGTAAACTCCCCGCGGAGGCGGGACTTCTCAAAGACGCGCGTCTCGACTTGAATCTCGTTGCGCGCGCAGCACAGCTCGTAGCCGAATTTCCGGTAGAACGCGTGGCTGAACGGGGTCAGGTTTGAAAAAACGACGCCCCGCTCATACGCCTCCGGCAGGAGCCGCAAAAAGATCTCCCGCACCTTCCCGCCCCGGCGTTCCTCCGGCAGCGTGCCGACGCCGCCGATCCCGCTCATTTTCGCGTCATGGCCGTCAAAGCGCATCACATACTCGATCTCGACCATGCTGCTGGCCATTTTGCCGCCCTCGAACGCCGCCCACGTCCATTCGGGCGGATGATCGAGCGGGTCGGGCGCGGCTTCCTTCGTATAGTCGCCCCGGAAGTTGAACACAACCGTCGAAATTTTCCGCGCCTGCGTCACTTCCTCCGCGGTAATCCTGCGCACTTCCAACATATGACCTCCGTCTCGAAGCGTGAAACGGACTGTTTCACGCTAATCTCTATTTCGTCGCTCCGCTCCGTCACAGCTTATTGGATTTTCAGGCAGTTTACATATTTTGTCGGCAGCTCGCGCGGCAGCTTCACCGTGAGCAGACCGAAGTTCTGCGCAAATTCCAGCTTTTGGCCGTCCGCGCTGCCGTCCAGCAGGCCGACCCGGTTGACGCGCCGGTCCGAAAAGCTCCGCAGCACGGCGGTCCCGCTGTCGTCCGGCTTCATCATGAACGCGTACACGGCCCCTCCGGCATCGGCGCCGGTTCCGGCCCCCGCGCCGCCCGAAGCCCCACCGGCCCCGGCGCCCTGCGTGAAGCGGAAGTCGTCCGGCCCCCACTTTGCCCGTTCCTCGCGAAACCCTTCGATCAGCACCTGCGCGCCGCCCTCCCCGAACACGCGGTACGGCCGCGTGCGGTACACGGCCTGCCCGCAGATCGCGAACCACGCCCCGATCTCCCGCAGGATGTACGCGGCCTCGTCGTCGATCGTACCGTCGGGCCGCTGCAGCACATTCAGCAGCATCGTGCCGTTTTTCGCGATGATGTCCACGAGCATTTCGATGATGTGTCCGGGGCGCTTGAACGGCGCTTTCGCATCATAGAACCAGTTGCCGATGCAGGTGTCCGTGTGCCAAGGCCGCTCCGCGATGCCCGGGAGCTGGCTCTTTTCGATGTCGAGGATGCCGACGCGGTAAATCTCGGGCCGCCGGTCCTTTTGCAGGTAGACGGCGTTGTTTTTGCCATGCTTCCCGATCGACGCGTTGTAGAGATACGCCGCCGCCTCGAGCCCGAGCCGGTACGCCGCCGCGTTATCCGCCGCGCCCGTCGTCTGCTCCGTCTCATGCCAATGCTCGCCGAACGGCAGCACGCCGTCCGTATACAGGAGGTCCGGCGTAAAGCGGTCGACGACCTCTTTGATCACGGCGAGCCAATACGCGCGGTGCTTGGGGTTCTCCGTGTACCACGGGCGCGAGGCCGTGTCCCTGTCGGACGCGTGCTCGTAGTTGTCCATGTAGAAATCGCGGTATTCCGGGTCGTTGCCGTCGTAGGGTACGCCCTCATACGGGCCGTATGTGTCGCTCCACTTGTTCGTTTTCCACCACGAAAACGTCGCGCCAAGGTGCTCCGAGAGCCCGAACGGCATGTCGTGCCGGTCGGCGGCCTTGCGCCACAGCGCGCAGATGTCCTTCATCGGGCCGACCTGCGCCGAGTTCATGCGGTTGAGCGCCGACGCGTAGTTAAAAAAGTGGTCGTGGTGCATCGCCTGCCCGACAAAATAGCGCGCCCCGGATTTGTGATACAGCGCCATCAGGCCGTCCGGGTCAAAGTTCTCCGCCTTCCAGAGCTTGCAGATGTCCTTGTAGCCGAACTTTGACGGGTGTCCGTAATGCCGGACGTGGTAGAGGTACTGCGGGCTGTCCTGAACATACATGTGCCGGGCGTACCAGTCGCCGCACATCGGTACGCTCTGCGGCCCCCAGTGGCTCCAGATTCCGAACTTCGCGTCGCGGAACCAGTCGGGACATTCGTACTCGTACAGGGATTCAAACGTCGGAAAAAACTCGGGCTTCTTCATGGCTTTGCGCCTCCTTTTTGAATATCATACCGGTAACCTTGTTCGGTCAGGAACATCTGCCGCTTCGCGGCAAATTCCATTTCGCTTGTGTCCTCGCTTACGATCGTATAAAACCACGCCTGATTGTCATTCGGCTTCGGCCGAAGGATCCGTCCGAGCCGCTGCGCCTCCTCCTGCCTCGAGCCGTACATTCCAGAAACCTCGACCGCCACGTTCGCGTCGGGCAGATCGATCGCGAAATTCGCCACTTTTGACACGATGATCACGTCGATCTCCCCGTCCCGGAACGCGCCGTAAAGACGCTCACGCTCCACGCTTTTTGTCGCTCCGGTGATAATCGGCGCGCCGATCCGCCCGTTGATCCGCTTTAGTTGGTCAAGGAACTGCCCGATGATCAGGACATGGTCTCCCTTGTGCCGCTCCAAAAGCGTCTCCAGCGCGACGAGCTTATTGGGATTCTCCGCCGCGACCCGGTATTTGTCGCGCTTTGTCGCGACCGCGTATGCGCGCCTGTCCTCACCAAGGAGCGGCACGCGGACCTCCACACAGTTCGCCGCCGCGATGTACCCTGTTTTTTCAAGAGTCTTCCACGGCAGATCGTATTTTTTGGAGCCGATCAGGGAAAACACATCGCCCTCCAGCCCGTCCTCACGGACCAGCGTCGCGGTGAGCCCCAGACGGCGTTTTGACTGTATCTCAGACGTGGCGCGGAACACGGGCGCGGGCAGCATATGGACCTCGTCGTAGACGACCAGCCCCCAGTTGCGCCGGTTGAACACCTCGAAATGCACAAACGGGCTTTCCTTGTCCCGCCGCTGCGTGAGGGTCTGATAGGTCGTGATCGTAATCGGCCTGATCTCTTTGCGCTCCCCGCTGTATTCCCCGATCTGCCCTCCCGGCACGCCGAGATCGGAAGAGCA
>JAITSR010000305.1 GCA_031287655.1 Clostridiales bacterium | reverse complement strand
AAGATCACGATTACGACGATCACCGCTTTTGAGATCGGCAGCAGGATGCGGAAGAATACCGTCAGGTTGTTGCAGCCGTCGAGCCGCGCCGACTCGATCAGCGAGATCGGAACGCCGTCGAAATTGCTCTTGAACACGAGCACATAGAACGCGTTCGCGCCCGCGAGAATCCACATCGGGATATAACTCTCGGTCACGTTGAGACCGACGACCGGCAGCGATAAAAAGCTCTTGAACAGCGGCACCATACTCATCGAGGTCGGCAGCATCATCGTCCACAGCACGAGCGCCAAAATCAGCTTGGAGCCGACGGGCTTCAGCCGCGACAGCACATAACCCAGCATACCGTTGAACGAGACGCTGACCGCGATCGTGCCGATGACGACGAACAGCGTGTTGAGGTAGTATTTGCCGAAATTCAGCGTGTTCCACGTCTCCAAAAGTTTTTCCGGATGCCATGTCTTTGGAATGATCGTCGCGGGGACCGAGAAAAACTCCTTTGCGTCTTTGAGCGACGACGTCATGACCCAAACGGGCGGCACGACGCAGATAAAGACGAACAGGATCAGGATCGCAAGGATCGCCGCGTACAGGATTTTGGTAGACGTCCGCGCAAGGTCGCTGTTGCTGATCAGGCCGGTGTGCGCGGCCTTGACCGGGTTATCCTGCGCCATAGTAACCTCCAATTCTTATGTATCGTTGCTGCGCTGGAGCCGGAAATAGACGAACGTCAGGCTCAGCAAAATCACAAAGGTCACGACGCCCACCGCCGCCGCGCGCCCCGCCTGATAAAAGCGGAAGCCGTAGAAATAGCTCGTCAGCATGAGCGACATCGACGCGTTGTTCGGGCCGCCGTCCGTCATCGAGAGCGGTTCATACATCACCTGAAACACGCCGATCACCTGCATGACAAACATCAGCGAAAACATGCCCGAAATCTGCGGCAGCGTGATATTCCAGAATTTGCGCAAAATCCCCGCGCCGTCGATCATCGAGGCCTCGTACAGCTCCTGATTCACGCCCTGCAGGCTCGCGAGGTAGAGGATCGCGGTCGAGCCGAAGCCTTTCCACGTCATCATGATGATGATACAGGGGATCACGAGGTCCTTGCTCTGGATAAACAGACTCGGGTCCATGCCCATCACGCCGCGCAGCGTGTTCAGAAGCCCCGCGGTCGGGTGATACATCAGCTTCCACAGGATCGCGGCCGCAATGCCCGGGACGATCGCGGGGAAGTAGATCGCAAACCGGAACAGCCCCTTGAGGCGGCGCACCTCGTTCAGCATGACGCCGACGAGAATCGGCAGCGGGAAACCGAGCAGCAGCGACCAGAGGACGTATTTGAACGTGTTCGCGACCGCGCTTTTGAACGAGGACTCGCTGATGACGTCGATGTAGTTCTGGAGCCCGATGAAGCGGACGAGATCGAAGCCCTTCGTTTGAAAAAACGAGAGGTGGATCCCGGAGATCAGCGGCGCCCAGATGAAGAAAACAAAGATCAAAAGGCTCGGGAGCATCAGCACCCACGCGCTGATGTCGCGCCTGAAAACATACTGCGCGCGCCGCAGCAATCTGCCGTTTTTGAGGATGCCGGTCGCACCGGATTCTGATTCCATAGGCCAACGCTCCTTATTTTTTACGTCGGATCATTCCGCCTTCTCTGTCCGGTCGGTTCGCTGCCCTGTCCGGTCAGTTCGCTTCCTCACCGGCGTTGAACTTATCCAAATAATCGCGCTGGAAGTCCGCGACCGCCGTGTCCATCAGAGCCTGCGGGTCCGCGTTCTTATCCGTCAGCACCGCCTGCACGCAGCTGTCGAGCGCCTTGTAGAGCTCCTGACAGTAGACCGGGTGCTCCGGGTGCAGCGGGTAGGAACCGTCGTTCAAAGAATCCGTGAACGGCGTAAAGAGCTTCATGTCGACGTTCGTGTACTTTGCGATCCGCTCATCCTCGGCGTCCATACGAGCCTTGTCGACCCAGACGCGGATGCCCTGCGGCCCGACCATCTTGTTGTTCTCGGCGTCCACTTTCCACTGTTCTTCCTTTGCGGCGAGCACGGCTTCCTCCAGCTTCGGGCTGTAGCCCTCGACCTCGAGGAACTGCAAAACGGCCTGAACCTGCGCGGGCGTCGCGTTCGGGGCGATACACTCGAACGTGCCGCCGAGCAGCGCGGTCTGCCGACCCTTCGCGTTCGAGCCCTTGACGATCGGACCCATCGCAAAGTGGTCCTTGTTCGCGGTGTAGTTCACGATGGAAGTGTTGACCTGCCCGAGCTCATAGATACTCGTGCCGCACTGGTCGACGGCGAACAGCTTTGTGATTTCCTCAAACGTCACCATCACGTTCGGCTGCATCACGCCGTGAACCCACTGCATGTCTTTGAGCCATTGCAGCGCCTCGACGGCCTCCGGACTGTTGAACACCGCCTTGTATTTTCCGTCGGCGTCCTGTTCCTCAAATTCCGCGCCGAAAACCCATGCGAGCTGCGTAAAGAACCAGCCGCCCTGATTGTTCATCGTCGGGAAGAAGAAACCGGCCTGTCCGGTCGCCTCTTTGATTTTGATCGCCGTCTGGGTCAGCTCGTCGGTCGTCGTCGGTAAAATCGGCGTGCCGTCTTCGTTCAGCAGCCCCGCCTGCTTGAACAGCTCGACGTTGTAGCCCATGCCGAGCGCGTAACCGGCGCTTGGAAGGCCATAAATTCTGCCGTCCTTTGAGATCAGCTCGAGCATCGACGGGTTCAGCGCCGTGTCATAGCCCCATTCCTTCACGGCGTCCGTGATGTCGAGCGAGAAGCCCTGCGAGATGATTTTGTTCGCCTCGGTAAAGTATGTGTTGTACAGGGTCGGGAGCTGGCCGCTGGCCGCCTTAGGCAGGAACGTGTTGACGTCATACGACCAGTCGATATACTCGAGCGTCACGTTCGGGTGGCGGGCTTTCATATCCGCCGTGCGGGTCTCGATCAGCGCGAGCGTCGCGGTGTCGTTCTCCTTCGGCTTCCCGCGGACGGAGATCGTGACCGGCTCGTCCGCAGGCGGGGCGGCGGCCGTCGTCGTTGTGTCCGCCGCCGCTGCGGCTGTCGTCGCCGCGGCCTGCGCCGCCGCCGTCGTTGTGGCCCCGCCCGCCGTCCCGCCGCCGCACGCGGCCGCGAACAGCATGAGCGCGGCGAGCATCAGAACGAGCAGTTTCGCGCCTCCCGGGCGCTTTCTTGCCTGTTGCCATAGCCTTTTCATTTGATTTTCCCCCAATGTCTGTTTATTTGAAAACCACGCGCGCGCGGTTCCCTTTCCCCCTTTGGATTCGCGCCTTGCGACGCATAAAGCGAGCATCTGTTAGTGCAAATAAGTATACTTATTTGCACTCTTTTTTTGCCCGAAACAATCACCATGTCCTGTGGTCCGTCTTCCTTCCGCATACCACATATAGCTCAAGACTTCCAAATTCTAACAGTGCAAATAAGTATAGTTATCCGCACTCTTTCAATATGTGAATTGCGAACCCGCGCCGTTTCAATATGTGAAGTACGGGTCCGCGCGGTTTCCACTGCCTATCGGTTAAATTGTTATATATACATATTTTTTATATAATGCATATCATTTTCGTCGAAATTTCACAAAGTCAGTATACAGCTTTACTAAAATGTTTGTCAACAACTTTTTGTTGATCAATGCAATTCCACTTATGATAAGACTTGCACCGGCTGGGAATTTCGCGGTGGTCTTTTCATGCGTCGGCGGCGCGGTTTTTATCCACTCTCTGGCGTTGTTCTTGGGTAAAGGGACGCGGACACGCCGCGTATTTACGATGCCGTCATCAGCACCGCCCGGACGGGCGACCCGTCGCAGTCTTTTCCCAAATTCAAAGGAAACGCCGACAAGATATATTCCCCGCACGGAACGTCCGCCAGACGCAAACCTTCCAGCGGAATAATCCCCGTCTCAAGCAAAATTAAGTGAACAGCCATCGGCGCGTCCGCGTCGCCTATACTCTGGCTTTCAACGCCGATCAAACGAACGCCCCAAGCGACGAGCCGCCGCGCGTCGTCCTCCGTCAACACATTCGCGCCTTTGAGCAGCAGGCGCTCACAGGGCGCAGGTTTGTCCGAAACAAGACACTTGCCGTAAAACACATCCAGCGGGATTTTGCTGATGCCCGCGCCGCTTTCGATAAAATGCCGCGGCGCGTCAACATGCGTTCCGTTGTGGACGCAAAGCGAAATGTTCGTGAGATTGTATTTGTCGGCGGCGACCGTT
>JAITSR010000400.1 GCA_031287655.1 Clostridiales bacterium | reverse complement strand
ATTACCGCGGTATTCGCGTCCGCGACCGATGCCGCGGACCGCTTTACGGAGGACGTCGCGCGCCGGCACGGAATCGACTCCGCGCTGCGCGTCGGGCAGCCGGTGTTCGTGAGCTGGCTGCCGCGCAACGCCGTGATCGTGGAGGACTCCGCGCCCGCGGCGGCGGCGACTGCGGTTCGGACGGCCGCGGCAAAAGCGATCGCCGCCTCCGAAGCGGCGCGCGGCGCGGCGCAGGAAACCGGCTCATGAGGCGGGACCGCCGGTCGCGGCGCGTCGCCCTGCTCGCCGTCCTGCCGATGTATCTTTTTACGCTCGCCTTTGTGATAGGCCCGCTCGCCTACATGCTCGTTTTGAGTTTTATGCGGCGCTCCGGCGCGTGGGGTGTCGAGGCGGATTTCACGCTTCGGAACTATCTGCACATCGGGGAGCCGGTGTTCCTTGCGACATTCTGGCAGTCGCTCCGGCTCGCGTTCGCGACGACAGCGCTCGTCACGCTCATCGGCTACCCGTTCGGCTATTTTATGGCGCGGCTCACGCCCAAGTGGCGCAATCGCTGCATGATTCTTTTGATCGTACCCTTTTGGACGTCGTCGCTCATGCGGCTGTATGGCTGGATGATCGTGTTCCGCGCAAACGGCGCGCTCGACCGGCTCCTGATGTGGGCCGGTCTGACGGACAGGCCGCTCAAGCTGCTCTATACCTACCCGGCGGTCGTCGTCGGCATGGTCTACGCGCTCGTCCCGTTTATGATCTACTCGGTCTATTCGAGCGCCGAAAAGCTGGACATGGGCCTGCTAGAAGCCGCGCGCGACCTCGGCGCGCCGCGCTCCCACGCTTTTTTGACCGTCGCCCTGCCGCTGACGATGCCCGGCGTCGGCTCCGGTCTCGTGCTGACGTTCATCCCGAGCATGGGTCTCTATTTTATCGCGGACATTCTCGGCGGAAACAAGGTTGTGCTCGTCGGGACGCTGATCCAAGAACAGCTGATGAAGGTGCATGACTGGCCTTTTGCCGCCGCGCTCAGCGTCGTGCTGATGGCGCTCACGAGCCTGTTTTTGTTCGTGTACCGGCGCGCGACGCACAGCGGGGAATTGGAGGGACTCGTATGAGAACAGATTTTCATATCAGGCCCTCGCGTCTCTATCTCGGTCTGATGCTCGCGCTGATGTATCTGCCGATCCTGTTTGTGATTGTCTATTCGTTCAACGCGTCGAAGCAGAGCGCCGTGTGGTCGGGCTTTACGCTCGACTGGTATCGGGAGCTGTTCCGCGACCGCTCGATGTTTGAGGCGCTCCGCAACAGTCTTGTGCTCGGCCTGCTCTCCAGCTGCGCCGCGGGGGCGGTCGGCACGCTCGCGGCGGTGGGGCTCGCGCGCGCAAAGCTCTTTGGCGGCGAGGCGATGGCGTTCCTCTCTACGCTGCCGATCATGGCGCCGGAGATTATTCTCGGCATGGTATTTTTGGCGTTTTTTTCGCTGATCGGGCTGCCGTTCGGGATGCTGACGCTCGTGATCGCGCACACCGCGTTTTCGATCCCGTATGTGTTTCTGATGGTAAAAGCGCGGCTTGCCGGGCTCGACAAGAGCCTCGCGGAGGCGGCAAAGGACCTCGGGGCGAGCGAGGCGCGGGCGTTTTGGGACATCACGCTGCCGCTGATCCTGCCCGCGATCGTATCCGGGATGCTGCTCGCTTTTGCGATGAGCTTCGACGACGTCATCATCAGTGTGTTTGTGACCGGCGTCGATACCAATACGCTGCCGATCAAGATTTATTCGCAGATAAAGACCGGCGTCACGCCAAAGACAAACGCGCTGTGTACGCTGCTGTTTTTCGCGGCGGCGGCGCTCGGACTGCTCTCCGCGTGGGCAGGCAGCCCGCGCGTACAATATAAAAGAACACAATAAAAGGAGGAAGAAAAAAAGTGAAAACACAAAAAAAGAGGAACAGAGGAACAGCGGCCTTGCTTTTACTTTCGCTGTTTTTGGTCGCGGGCTGCGGCGGCGCGCCGGCCGCGGACCCGACGACCGCCGCGGCGGCCACGACTGCGGCCGCAACGACCGAAGCTGCGACCGAAGCTGCGGCGGAGTCCACAACATCGTCAGCGGCGGCGGCGACGTCTGCCGCTGCATCGACGACGACCGCGGCAGCCGCGTCAGCGACCACAACGGCGGCAACGGAAGCGCCCGCATCCACGGCCGCGGCGTCGGCTTTAGCCGATCCGGCGCTCACGGGTACGCAGCTGAACCTTTATACATGGGAGGGCATGTTCCCGCAGGATATTCTTGACGGCTTTACCGCCGAGACCGGTATCCGCATCAACTATGTGAACTTTGACTATGACGAGACGATGCTCTCAAAACTCGAAACCGCGCAGGGCGGCGACTACGACCTCGTAATCGCGGACGACTACATCATCGAGACCGTGATCGCGGAGGGTCTCGCGCAAAAACTCGACACGGCGAAGCTGAAAAATTACGCAAATATCGACCCGGCCTACCAAAAGCAGTTCTACGATCCCAATGACGAATACACGGTGCCTTATGGAGCGGGCGTCCAGACGATCGTGTACGACCCCTCGGCGGTCGGCATCGAGATTACAGGCTACGCCGACCTGTGGGACCCGGCGCTCGCGAACAACCTCGGCCTGATCGGGAACTTCCGTGTGATCAACGGCATGGCGCTCAAGGTGCTCGGCGAGAGCTACAACACCGAGGACCTCGGTATCATCCGCGCCGCGGGCCAAAAGCTGCTTGAACTCGCGCCGAATATCCGCCTGATCAAGGACGACCAGCTCGAGGCGGACCTGCTCTCCGGGGAGATCGGCGCGGGCGTGATGTATACCTCTCAGGTGTTCAGCGCGGTCGTCGAGAATCCGGAACTGCGCGTCGTGTTCCCCAAAGAGGGGATCGGCTTTGGCGTGATGGCGGGCTTCATTCCGAGCAAAGCGCCGAACGCGGGCGCAGCCTACGCTTTCCTCGACTACATCTTGGACGCCGCGCGCGGCGCGGACTGCTTCTTATACCTCGGATACTACAGCACGAACCGCGCGGCAAACGAGTTTATAGACGTTTCGCTAAAAGACCTTCTGATCCTGCCGGAGGGCTTCAACGTCAACATGGAGATGATCCAAAACATCAGCGACGAGGCGACCGCGGAGCACGACCTTGTCTGGACGGAGTTCAAGACGGCGACAGGCCAGAATTGACGGACCCGCCTGAATCGACTACTTTAGGAAGGATTGGACAGCAGATTGAATGACTCACAGATTATGAGACGGGAGATTCTCGTATTCCTCGCCGTGTCCGCGCTCGTCGGTCTCGCGGCGGGTATGAGCGACTCCCTGATGGCGAACTACTTCAAAGAGGCGTATGACACAAACGCGCAGCAGCGCGGCTTTATCGAGTTTCCGAGGGAGCTGCCGGGCGTCCTGTCGATCTTCGCGATCGCGGCGCTCGCGGCGCTCGGCAACATCAAAAGCGCGATTGTCGCGCAGTTCCTCGCCGCGGCGGGACTCGTTGCACTCGGCTTCTACCGCCCGAGCTTTGCGGGTATGCTCGTATTTCTGTTCATCTACTCACTCGGACAGCACATGTATATCCCGCTGGGCGACAGCATCGGACTCTCGCTCGCAAAGCAGCAGAACGCGGGCTTTTTGCTCGGGCGCTTCAACAGTTTGCGCATGGCCGCCCTGATGGTCGCGGGGATCGTGACGTTTTTCGGCTTCCGCATCGGCTGGTTCAGCTTTGAGACGCCGGTCACGGTGTTTTTGATCGCGGCCGTGCTCTATCTTTTTGCCGCCTGCCTGATCGCCGTGCTGCGAAGGCAGATACCGGAGCGGCGGGACGACGGGACCTCGGAGCCTGCGCGCGTCCGTTTTGTGTGGCGCAAGGAGTACGTTCGCTACTATCTGATCTGCGCGCTGTTCGGCGGGCGCAAGCAAATCATGTTCGTCTACAGCCCGTGGGTGCTGATCGAGCTTTTGAATTTCCGCGCGGACAGCATGTCGCTCCTCGCGATCATCGGCGCGCTGATCGGCATTTTCTTTATGCCGGTCGTCGGCAGGCTGATTGACCGGTACGGCGTGCGCAGGGTCATGATCGTCGAGGCGCTCGCGTTCATCTTCATCTATATCGGGTATGGCAGCCTGAGCCGGTGGGTTAACATGCAGCCCGGACATGTCGTCGTCCTCGCGGGTCTCGCGATGCTGCTCGTCTATCTGCTGAACGTCGTCGACCGAATGTCCGCGCAGTTCGCGATGGTCCGCGCAATTTATATGCGGCAGATCGCGCTCGTGCCGGAGGATGTGACGCCCTCGCTCACGCTCGGCATGGCAATTGACCATGTCGTCTCAATCGGGGGCTCCGCCGTCTGCGGGGTAATCTGGTACAACTGGGGGCCGGAATATGTATTCGTCGTCGCGGGCGTGATGTCGCTGCTGAACTTGATCGTCGCGCTCGGCATACGAACGGCTGACACCGCGGCCGCGGCGCCCGTCGCCGTGGATTCTGCGGCTGATGCCGACGCTACCGCAGAAACGCGAAGTGGTTCAGGACCGACACCCACAAAAAAATCGTAAAGACCGAGGCGACCGTCGTAATCAGAAGGTTCTGCCCGGCGAGTTCGCTGTCCCCGCCCATCTGCTGCGCCATACTAAAGGACGAGACCGCGGCGGGGGAGCCGAACAGCGCGACAAACGCGAGCAGCTCCACGTCTCGAAAGCCGAGCAGGAGCGCGGCGCCCAAAAAGACCGCGGGGACGGCGACGAGCTTTAGCGAGGCGATCGCGGCGAGCAGCCTGCGGTTCTCGCCGAGCGTCTGCCGCTGGAACGTCCCGCCGAGGATAATCAGCGCGATCGGCGTCGCCGCGCTCGTGAGGTTGTCGAGGGAGTGCTGCACGATCTGCGGAAACTCGACACGCAGCGCGGAGCAGAGGATTCCAAGCGCCGTGCCGATGATCAGCGGGTTCCGAATGATGTTGAACAGGATTTTTCCGACGTTCACCTTCCCGCTCTCGTTCCGGAACATCTCAAGCGCGACGACCGCGAGGATATTGAACAGCGGGACGATCATCGAGATCAGAAACGTCGTCGACGCGAGGCGCTCGCGGCTGTACATCGACTGCACGATCGGCAGCCCGTACAGCACAAAGTTGCTCCGAAAAATCCCTTGAAGCGCGACGCCGCGCTTTTTGTCGTCCTGCGTCAGCGCCCTGACGATCGGAATCCCGCAAAAAAAGACGGCGAGGATCGAAAGGAGGCCGAACAGGACGAGTTTTATGTTGACAAGCTCCGAAATCGAGGCCGAGTAGACGTTTTGAAAGAGCACGCACGGCAGCAGAATGTTAAAAACGAGCTTGTTCATCTGCATGTAGGATTCGTAAGAAATCCACTTAACGGCTTTTGTCGCATAGCCGACGGCGATCAGGACGACAAGCGGCAGGACGACGTTCGACGCGACCAAAAGACTGTTCAAATTATCCGTCACCTCCAATTCATTTAGGCAATCACAGTATATAATATGCGCGCGCCGCTGACAAGGCGGATATAAAGTACACTCATCTTGTCCGTTTCTTCCAAAAGTGGTACAATTAACAAAGCGAAACCATCAGATCACAGAAAGGAATCCATACGTTTGAAGACGTTGCCGCGGTTGTCACTTCACAGCAGAGCGTATGTCATCCTATTTGTGTGCCTTAGCGTGCCGCTGATCGCCACATGGTACCTCGTGCGTTACGTCAACCAGAACATCTTCTATTCCCAGAAGGAATCGCATCTGATGTCGATGGCGCAGATTCTGGACACGCGCCTTTCGGACGGCGGGTATGACGCGATCCTGCGGGATGCCGGCGCTTTGACCGCGACGCGCGAGCAGAAAATCGCAGTCTTAAACGAGGCGTTGCGCGGCGACACGGACGAAATCGCATCCGTCTCCGCGGGCCTTGGCATCGGAGTTTATTCGCGCGAACTCGACGCGATCCTCACCTACGGGCCGTCCGGGAGTTTTCAGAATACGGTCGGCAGCCCGATTTCGGAGACGCACCCGGGGCGTCTCGTGATGGCGGAGAACCGGCGGATGGTGTCGATGGGCACGATGGTCCGCGGCAACATCATGAACGCAATGTTCCCGGTCGTCCGGGGCGGCGCGGTCATCGGC
>JAITSR010000173.1 GCA_031287655.1 Clostridiales bacterium | reverse complement strand
TTCACCACCTTCGATGCGATCAGGAACGAATCGGCCCGCGCTCTGCCCGTCGGCGAATCGGCGAATGTCAGAATGTCGACGCCCTGATTCTTCAGGCGGATCGCGTCCTCCATCAGCTTCGTGTAGTTCGCGTTCAGCGGCGGATCGAGCTCGACCGCGAGGATCTTCTGCCGCGCGCGGAGCTTTTCACCGAAGACCGGCGATGGCGACGGCGAAGCGGGTCCCCGCGTCTGCGCCGCGGGCGCGGAGTTCGATTGGGACGCGGTGGCTGCCGCGCGTCTCTTTTTTGCGCGCGCCACGGGGCTTTCCGGAATCTTTTCGCGCAGCATCCGCGTATACTGCGGCGTCGTCCCGCAGCAGCCGCCGATGATGTTGACGCCGAGCTCCCGGATTCGCGCGACCCACTCCGTGAAGTAAGGAATGTTCTGCTGATAGGAAAAACGGTTGTTCGCGATCTCAGGGTATCCGGCGTTCGGCAGCACCATCAAAAACTTGGGAACCGCGAGGTCGAGCGCGCTCAATACCCGGTAGAGGTGCAGGGGACCCGTGCCGCAGTTGAAACCGATACAGTCCACCTCGTCGACGTCGGAGAGTGTCTGCACAATCCGCTTCGCGCTGATCCCCGTGTCGGTATAGCCGTAGCGGTTGACGCAGAACGACAGGATCACAAACGGGCCGCGCCCGCCCCGCGCCCCTGTCGCCTTGAGTTCCTTGAGCAGCGGCAGGACCGCGTCATATTCCGACAGCGTTTCAAACAGGACGACCTCCGCGCCCGCGTCCAAAAACTCCCGTGCGATCAGCCGGTATTCGAGGTCGGCGCCGTCCGAAAAGACCGGGCCGATGCTCGTCGCGACAAAAACCGGCCCGTCCGGCCGCTCGTCCGCAAGCGCGCGCGCCGCCGCGTAACCCGCCCGCAAAATCCCGTTTACCCCCTCGCGCCCACACCGGAGCGCCGGTTCGTTTGCGCCAAACGTATTGGTGCGGAGCATTCGCGCGCCGCTTTCCAAATACTCCGCGTGAACCGCCCGGACGAGGCCCGCGCCCTCGAGGTTCGCGCACTCCACTGCCCCGCCGAAATCGGGGTGCTTCGACTCAAAGTATGTGCCGAACGACCCGTCGCAGAGCAATATTTTCTCTCTCAAATACTCGCTGACCGAAATGGCTGAAATGCTGTTCCCCTCCGACGCCTCAGAATTTGTAATATATACAATACCAAATACCGGCGGGCGTTACAAGGAAGAATGATCTTCACAATGACGTGCCGTGCAAATTTGTTCTTGTGCAGATCGCGGCGGGGCGCTATAATTGATCCGCACGATTCTTCACATTTTTTAAGCCGCACGCAAGCAAAAGGGGGTGTTCTTATATCCGGCTATGTACTCGCACTGGATCAAGGCACGACGTCCAGCCGGGCAATCCTGTTTGATTGGAATCAAAACATCGTCTCGTCCGCGCAGCGGGAGTTCACGCAGCACTATCCAAAACCCGGCTGGGTCGAGCACGATCCGCTCGAGTTGTACGCGACGCAAAACGGCGTGATGGCCGAAGCGCTCGGCGCGAGCGGCGTCCCGGCCTCGCAGGTGGCCGCGATCGGCATCACGAATCAACGGGAGACGACCATCGTGTGGGACAAAAACACCGGCCGCCCCCTATACAACGCGATCGTATGGCAGTGCCGCCGCACCTCGGACGAATGCAGCCGCCTCGCCGCCGAGGGACATACGGACATGATCCGCAAAAAGACGGGGCTCCTGCTCGACGCGTACTTTTCCGCGACAAAAATCCGCTGGATACTCGACAACGTCCCCGGCGCGCGGGAAAAGGCCGAGAACGGCGAGGCGCTGTTCGGCACGGTCGACACATGGCTTGTCTGGAAGCTCACCGACGGGCGCGTCCACGTCACCGACCGCACAAACGCGAGCCGCACGCTGCTCTACAACATCCACAGTCTATGCTGGGACGAGGAGCTCTGCAAGCTGTTTGGCGTGCCGATGGCCATGCTGCCGAAGGTGTGCTCCTCGAGCGAGATTTACGGCACGACAAACGCGCTCGGCGCGGGCGTCCCGATCGCCGGGATCGCGGGCGATCAGCAGGCCGCCCTGTTCGGTCAGACCTGCTTTTCAAAGGGCGACATCAAAAACACCTATGGCACGGGCTGCTTCATGCTGATCCACACGGGGAGCGAGCCTGTCGCAAGCGGCCACGGTCTGCTCACGACGATCGCCGCAAGCCCCGCCGACGAGCCCGCCTACGCGCTCGAGGGCAGTATTTTTACGGGCGGGGCCGTGATTCAATGGCTGCGCGACGAGAGGAAGCTGATCACGGAGAGCGCGGACAGCGAATATTTCGCAAAAAAGGTCGCCGACAACGGCGGCGTCTACCTCGTCCCCGCCTTTACGGGGCTGGGCACGCCCTATTGGGACATGTACGCGCGCGGCGCGATCCTCGGCCTGACGCGCGGCGCCGGGCGCGACCATATCATACGCGCCGCCCTCGAGAGCATCGCCTACCAGTCGCGCGACGTCCTCAGGGCGATGGAAAAGGACGTCGGCCTCAAAATCGTCGAACTGCGCGCGGACGGCGGCGCTTCGGCAAACAACCTCTTAATGCAGTTTCAGGCCGACATCACGGACGCGGTCGTGCGCCGTCCGAAAATCCGTGAGACGACGGCGCTCGGCGCGGCATACCTCGCGGGCCTCGCGACGGGCGTGTGGCGGAACCTCGACGAGATTCGGGGCCAGTGGACGCTTGACGCGACGTTCGAGCCGCAAATGCCCGCGGCGGAGGCTGACCGCCTCTGCGAAGGCTGGGCGCGCGCCGTAGAGCGCGCGAAGGGGTGGGAGAAAGAGTAGGTGTACTTTTCCACCGCGGGAAAAGTACCAAAAGCGCACCGGGGGTTTCGAATTCCCCCGGACCCCTAAACGACCAGGGGCTTCGGCCCCTGGACCCCATAGGTAACGAGGAAATGCGATGGATAAAAGGCAAAGACGATAATAAAAAGGAGGCAGGAAAATGGCAAACAGCAACGCGAATTTGAAGGAAGGCGCAAAGGCAGCTCCTGCGGCATTTGCGGCTTTTGAAAAGCTTGAGGCCTTTATGCGGGACGTGTTCATCAAAGTGGGCGTCCCGGCGGAGGACGCCGCGGTCTGCGCGGAGGTCCTGATCGAGTCTGACAAACGCGGAATCGACTCGCATGGGATCGGCCGGTTCAAGCCGATCTATATCGACCGGATCAAGGACGGCATCCAGAATCCCGTCACAAACTTTGAAATCGTCCGGGAGGGTCCGACGACGGCTGTGATCGACGGCCACGACGGAATGGGCCAAGTCGTCGGCAAACGCGCGATGCAGATGACGGTCGACAAGGCGAAGAAATACGGCATGGGCATGGCTGTCGTGCGCAACTCGACCCACTACGGCATCGCGGGCTTTTACGCGACGATGGCGACAAAAGCCGGTATGATCGGACTCACCGGGACGAACGCGCGCCCGTCGATCGCCCCGACGTTCGGCGTCGAGAACATGCTCGGCACAAACCCGCTGACGGTCGGTATCCCGTCGGACGAGGACTTCCCCTTCGTGCTCGACTGCGCGACCTCCGTTTCACAACGCGGTAAAATCGAGCATTACGAGCGGATTTCCAAGCAGATGCCGCCCGGCTGGGTGATCGACCGCGAGGGCAGGAGCGAGACCGACCCCTCCGTCGCGCTCGTCGGATTCAACAAGGGGACGCACGCGCTCGCGCCACTCGGCGGCATCGGCGACGAGACGGCCGGTTACAAGGGCTACGGCTACGCGACGGTCGTTGAGATCCTGTCCGCGGCGCTGCAGCAGGGGCACTTTTTAAAGGCGCTGACCGGTCTCGACGAGAGCGGCAAAAAAATCCCCTACGGGCTCGGACACTTCTTTATCGCGATCGACATCAGCGCATTTGTCGAACTCGACAAATTCAAGCGCACGACGGGCGATATTCTGCGCGAGCTCCGGGCGTCCGTAAAGATGCCGGGCCGCGACCGCATCTACACCGCCGGGGAGCTCGAGTACCTCGCGTGGCTCGACCGGAAAGATGCGGGCGTCCCGCTGAACGACAGCCTGAAAAAGACGATCAAGACCTTAAAAGAGGAATATGGGCTCACGCAGTACGAGTTTGATTTCTGATGAAGTATCTGCGGCAGCTCGGCATCATTTTTGGCGTGACGTTTTTGGCGGAAATCGTAAAATTTTTGATCCCGCTTCCGGTCCCCGCCGGGCTCTACGGGCTGCTGCTGATGCTCGCCGCGCTCGGGAGCGGTTTGATTCCGCTCGCCAGTGTCAGGGAGACCGCTGATTTTCTTGTCGGGCTCATGCAGCTCATGTTCGTACCGGCCGGTGTCGGACTGATTGCTTCCTATTCCGGTTTCCGGAACGTCCTGCCGCAGAGCCTGCTGCTGCTCGCGCTCTCAACCGCGCTTGTGGCCGGTGCGACGGGCCGCGTCACGCAGCGGCTGATGAAGTGGAAATAGTGTGAACACGTTAACCGCTGACTGGTTACAAAAAAACGGAGGGTTGTCGTTTGATGTGGGACCGCGTTACGGGCGCCATCAATGAATTTTTCGCGCAGTCGATGTTTTTCGGCGTCGCGCTCACGATTTTGGGCTATCAGGCCGGGCTTTTCTGCAGGCGGCGGCTCCAAGCCGCAAGCGATGCGCGCGCGGCAAAAGCGGCTAAGGCAAGTACACCCGCCGCGATCACCCGCGCCGCGCGCATCCTGCGCTTTGCGGACGCGCTCGCAAACCCCCTGCTCATCGCGATTGTATTCGTAATCCTCGCGCTTATGCTGTTCCGGGTCGATTACGAAGTCTACCGCGCGGGCGCGCAATACATCAGCTATTTGCTGACGCCCGCGACTGTCTGCCTCGCGATCCCGCTGTATCTTCAGCTGGAACAGTTAAAAAAGCACTGGAAGGCGATCGCGGCGGGGATCACGGCCGGGGTCCTGACGAACCTTTGCGCCGTGTTCGCGCTCTCGCTGCTGTTCCGGTTTACGCATGAGCAATATGTGACGTTTTTGCCGAAGTCGATCACGAGCGCGATCGGGATCGGCCTTTCCGAGGAACTCGGCGGCGTGCCGAGCGTCACGGTCGCCGCGATCATTTTGACGGGGATTCTGGGGAACATCGCCGCCGGAGGTTTCTGCCGACTGTTCCGGATCAGGGAGCCCGTCGCGCGCGGACTCGCGATCGGCGCCGCGTCCCACGCGATCGGCACGGCAAAGG
>JAITSR010000117.1 GCA_031287655.1 Clostridiales bacterium | reverse complement strand
ATGGAGCAGGACGGCACGGTCGAAAAGACGTTTGAGGTGACCGTGGGTGAGCGCAAATACTGGTTTATGCTGCGCTCGTCGCTGATGCGGCTGCGGCGCGTTTCCCGCTTTATCGAGTGGATCGACGTCACGCCGATCATGGAGGCCAAGAACGACGCGGAGCTGACGGCGCGTTCCAAGAGCGAGTTCCTCGCGAGCGTGAGTCATGAGATCCGCACGCCGATGAACGCGATTATCGGAATGACCGAGCTGATGCGGGCCGAACCGCTGCCCGCGTCGCAGGAGGTCCGCGCGGACTCGATCCTGACGGCCGCGATGTCGCTGCTCGACATCATCAACGACATTCTTGACTTTTCAAAGCTCGACGCAAAGAAGATGGAGATCATCGCGGAGCCTTTTGACTTTCAGTCGTTTATCAACGACACCGTGAACATGATCAACATCAAGGCGTGCGCGGCGGGGCTCGCGTTTGTCGTGATCCTCGAAAAAGACATCCCGCCGATGATCAACACCGACGAGCTGCGCCTCAAGCAGGCGCTCGTCAACCTGCTCACAAACGCGGTCAAATTCACGCGCGAGGGCTGCGTGACGCTGCGCGTGCGGCGGGGGAGCGACGACGCGCCGACGGGGCGTGGCGGCACGGCTGCGGAGAACGTGAAGCTGTTCTTTGAGGTCAGCGATACCGGGATCGGCATCCGCCGCGAGGATCGCGACAAGCTGTTCACCGAGTTTTTGCAGCTTGACTCGCATAAGAACCGCGACATCGCGGGCACCGGGCTGGGGCTTGCGATCTCACACCGCCTTGTCGGGCTGATGGGCGGGGAGATCAGCGTCGAGAGCGAATACGGCGTGGGTTCGACCTTTTCTTTCTATATAACATGCGCAGGCGCACACACGGGCAGCCTCGTGCGCCTGCGCGAGCAGGACGCGTTCAGCGTGCTGTGCTACGAGCCGAATCCGAACAACGCGCGGGCGCTCGGCGAAATGCTCCGGAACCTCGGGATTCCGCACAAAGTCTGTACGGGCGCGGTCGAGCTTTCCGCGCTGCTCGGGACCGGCAGCTATACGCATGTGTTCTTTGACGGGTCTGGCAGAGAAGCTGTGCTCAGCCACGGCGGCAGGGGCGGCGGTTGGTGGGGCGGCAGCGGCAGGAGCGGTCTTGGCAGGAACGGCAGACGGGACGATGGCGGCGGAAGGGGCGATGGCGATGGCGATAAGGACGACAGGGACAACAGGCGGGACGGTACACGCTTTGTCCTTTTAAAAGAGGTCCTCGACCGGAACGACGCCGACTTCCCGGACGCGATCAGCCGCCCCGTGCTGACGACGACACTCGTGAATATTCTGTGCGGCCGCAAGGACATGAACGCGCGGTTCCGCAGCACGGACGACGCGGCGGCGCAGGCGTTCCATACGGAGCGGGTGCGCATCCTCGTCGTCGACGATAACGCCGTGAACCTCTCCGTCGCAGTCGGACTGCTCAAGCGCTATGCGATTGAGCCCGAAACGGCGAACGGCGGAAGGGAGGCGGTCAAAAAAGCCGCTTGCACGGAATACGACATCATTTTTATGGATCACATGATGCCCGATATGGACGGCCTCGACGCGACGCGCGCGATCCGGGAACTCGGGGGACCCTTTGCGGAGGTTACGATTGTCGCGCTGACCGCGAACGCCGTCTCGGGGATGCGCGAGCAGTTCCTCGACGCGGGCATGGACGATTTTCTCGCAAAGCCGATCCTGATCAAGGAGCTGCACGAGATTTTGCGGCGCTATCTGCCGCCCGACAAAATCGTGAACGGACGGATGGGGTAATGAGGCGCCCGACGATTGTGAACCGTGAACACGTTAACCGCTGATCCGCTGATCACCGCTGATTTATTGATTGCAATTTATGGTCATGTTTGATATTATTAACTTATAGGGCTTTGTAGTTATGACAGCAAAGGGGGATTTATTCGTATGAACTACCAAAACGTACCGTCAAAATTCTCGTGGGAGGCCCTCGGGGACATCGGGGAGGGCAGGACGAATCTGGGCGCTGAAATGCCCGTGATCGTATACCGCCTGTTGCAGTATACGCTAAAGGACATTTTGTCGAGGGAGTACGGCGAGGAGGCCGCGGCGGAGATTTACCGCGCGGCGGGCCATTTGGCCGGTATACAGTTCGCGCGCAATGTGCTCGACCTGTCCGGCGACTTTGACTTTTTTGTCACGAACCTGCAAAAGCAGCTCACGAGCCTGAAAATCGGCATCCTGCGGATCGAGCGCGCGGACCTTGCGACGCTCTCGCTGACTTTGACCGTGTCGGAGGACCTCGACTGCTCCGGACTCCCGGTTACGGACGAGACCGTGTGCGACTATGACGAGGGCTTTATCGCCGGTATACTCGAAGCGTACACAGGCAAGCCGTTCATCGTGAAGGAGATCGACTGCTGGGCTTCCGGCGACCGGACATGCCGCTTTACCGCAAATGTCAAAAAGAGCGCGTGATATAAAGCGTGCCGCACTCGTGCTTTGAGTACACAAAAAGGAGCACATCTCGTCTATCATGGCAGAGGATAGAGACATCCTGTTGATGCAGAAATATCTGGACACGCTTCTGGCGGGCAAGGTACCGGCCGCTTTGGAAGCCGTCCCTTCTTCGGCTGCGGCCGCGGCGGGTCTCGGCGGAGCTGCGGTCGCGGAACCGGCGTATTTTGACGTGTCCGCAAGCGGCGAAGACGACCTCTTGAATCTGTGCTTTGAAAAATTCGGCAAGCTGCTGTTTCAGCTCAACGAGATCCGAAATTTCATGCAGGCGTTGGCGCGCGGCGAGTTGGAAACGACCGTCCCCGGGCGGCGCAACTATCTTGCCGCCCCGCTGAAGGAACTGCACACGCAATTTTCCAGTCTCACATGGAGCATGGAGCAGCTCGCGAAGGGCAATATTGTGAGCCGTCTCTACTACCCCGGCGTGTTATTTGAGTCGTTCAACAGCCTGATTGAAAAGGTCGCGTCGGTGTCGAACCAGCTCGAAAGCGCCAAGAGCGAGACCGACTCGCAGTGGGAGTGGTCCGTGAACAGCTGGCGTTACCACCAGATTCTCTCCGCCTTAAACAATCTGCGGATCATGGTCCTCGAGGTCGCGGAGGATGGCAAGATCGTATACGCGAACCGGCCGGCGCGGGAGTATTTCGGCGAGATACCGAGCCTCCGGCGCTCCGCGGACGGCGGCGCGCTGTCCGTCAGCGTACTCGAACGCTACCTCGCGAAGGTCGGCGCAAAACCGGCGGACGGCATGGGCGGGTGCGAGGGTGGCGGCGGGGCGGATGAATTTCCGCGCTTTCGCGAAATTTTTGACGAGCCGAACAACTGCTGGTACAAGATCACGTCGGACAGGGTTCAATTCAGCGACACGAAAACGGGCTACTTGCACATGGTCGACAATATCAGCGAGTGGAAAAAGCATGAGAGCAACCTGAAGCTGACCGCGACGACCGACCCGCTGACGGGTATCTACAACCGCGGCTTCGGGCTGCAAGCATTGGAGGAGGCCGTATTCGCGGCGAAGGGCGGCGTCCCGTCGTGCGCGGCGTTCGTCGACCTCGACGGCTTAAAGGCGATCAACGACCTCCACGGACACAACAGCGGGGACTACGCGATCAAGACGATCGCGCAGGTGCTCGCATCGTCGGTGCGCGACAAGGACATCGTGTGCCGGTTCGGCGGCGACGAGTTCATCATCATCTTCAAGAACTGCACGGAGCCTCTCGCGCGGCGGGCAATCGACCGCATGCACCAAAAGCTCGCCGAGATCAACCGCGAGGGTCCGATGGAA
>JAITSR010000379.1 GCA_031287655.1 Clostridiales bacterium | reverse complement strand
AAAAGGCGGAAAAGACCGCGCCGCCGCGCCGCTTGATCCGATGAATAAATCTGTTGATAAATATTTGCCTTCTGCACAGTATGCACAGGGGAGGCTTTTTTTACATCGTTATCAACAGGCCGTACACAGGGCCGTTGTCAACATATGCACATCGCGCGCTTTTAGACCGGACCTTTGATGTCGGAGGTAAGGTTTTCGATCATGCGCTTCGTCTCCCCGCTCGTCAAGATTTCTTCGTTGACCTTTTTGATCGCGTGCATCACGGTCGTGTGGTTCTTGCCGCCAAAGAGCATCGCGATGCTCGGGAGGGACATGCCGATCAGGTCGCGGCACAGGTACATCGCGATCTGCCGCGGGTACACGATCTCCTTGTTGCGCTTCTTCGACGAGATAAAGTCGTCGTCCCGCAGGTCAAAATACTTGCACACGGCGTCGATGATGACGTTCGGCGTAATCTCCCTGTTCGCGTCGCCCGAGATGATGTCCTTTAGCGCTTCCTCCGCGATGTCCCGCGAGAGGTCGAAATTCGTGATCGAAGCATAGGCGATCACACGGTTCAGCGCGCCCTCGAGCTTTCTGATGTTCGACGGAATGATCTCCGCGATGTAACTCATGATCTCGTCCGGCACAAAAATCTCTTGCAGCTGCGCCTTTTTACGCAGGATCGCGATCCTTGTTTCAAAGTCCGGCGGCTGAATGTCCGCGGTCAGGCCCCACTCAAAGCGCGAGAGCAGCCGTTCCTCGAGCAGGGGGAGCTCGCTCGGCTTTTTGTCGCTCGAGATCACAATCTGCTTGCCCGCGTCGAACAGCGTGTTGAACGTGTGGAAAAATTCCTCCTTCGAGCGGTCCTTGCTGCTGATGAACTGCACGTCGTCAAACAGCAGGAGGTCGACGTTCCGGTAGCGGTTGCGAAATTCAATGTTCTTGTCGTCCTTGATCGCGTTGATGAACTCGTTTGTGAACTTTTCGCTCGTCACATACAGGACCTTCGTCTGGGGCCGCTGCGTCTGTACGAGATTGCCGATCGCGTGCATCAGGTGCGTCTTGCCGAGCCCCGCGCCGCCGTACAAAAACAGCGGGTTATAGGTCTGGCCCATCTGCTCCGCGACCGCGACGGCCGCCGCGTGCGCAAGCCGGTTGCTTGTGCCGATCACAAACGTGTCAAAGGTATATTTTAAGTTTAAAAGTTTCGTATTTTGCGATTCTTCGCCTTCATTTGTACTTTCGCCGCCCGCGTCTTGGCCGAGCCCGTCGTCAAGGAGCACGTTGATCGTGTATTCCTTGTGCGTCACGACTTGGATCGCGTTTTTGATCAGATCGACAAAGTTGTGCTGGAGCTGATTCTTGATAAACTCATACCGCACAGACAAATTGATCGATCCGGCGCTGATGGAAACAGGTACGATCGGTTCAAACCATGTCTTGTAACTCAATTCCGATACTTCTTTCTCAAGAAGGACAAGGGTATGATCCCATATGCTGCTCAATTGGCTAGTCATTCCGGAGCATCCTTCCTCTTTCCAATATCATCCAATCTACCTCCTGTGTCGCTAAAGTATCATACCAAATCCAAAGTCATTTAGCAATGGCTAAAGGAATGATATAAAATTGATAAATCTGGGAAAAAAATCCTCTTTACGCTGACAAAAAACTCATATATACTAGCAAATAATTTGTATCATGGCGGAGGCTCTGGTAATGGGATTTTCGGAAAACCTTCTCGTCGCGCTGAACCGCGGTTTCAAGCTGCCCGTCCACCCGTTCAATCTGCAGAACGACGGGGCAAAGACCTATGCCGAATGGCAGTTTGAGAAGGGCGCGGAAACGCTCCGTTTCTATCTTGCGTTTGCGAGCGCGGACGAGATGTTCCGGGGAAAGACCGTGCTCGACGTCGGCTGCGGCGCGGCCGGCAAGACGGTTTACTATGCCACGCTCGGCGCGCGCCGGGTCGTCGGGCTTGAGATTTTGGAAAAGTATCGGGCGGAGGCCGACGCGCTCGCCGCGCAAAAAGGCTGTGCCGACCGGTTTGAGTTCGTGTGTGCGGACGCAAAGGATACAGGGCTCCCCGCGGCGTCGTTTGACACTGTGATTATGAACGACGCGGTCGAGCACGTCGGCGACCCGGAGGCCGTGCTGCGCGAGTGTCTGCGGCTGACGGCGCCCGGCGGGCGGCTGTATTTGAACTTTCCGCCCTACTACCACCCCTACGGCGCGCATCTGAGCGACGCCGTCGCGGTCCCTTGGGTACACGCGTTCTTTTCGGAGCGCACGCTGGTCCCGGTCTACAAGAGGCTTGTGCGCGGGCTGCCGGACGAGGCGGAGCGAATTGATTTTCGCATTTCGACGCGCCCGGACGGGACGGAGTATTTTTCTTACATAAATCACATGACAATCCGGCGCTTTCGTAGAATTTTATCTGCGCTTCCGGCGCGATGCCCTTATTATTTTGAAGCGCCGCTGCGTGGTTTTTTGACGGGTCCGGCGCGGCTCCCGGGCTTGAAAGAGTTCTTTGTGAAGATGGTCGTGGCCGTTTTGGAGCCTGTGGCGGCATAAACATGCCGAACCATTTAGTAATATAAAAAATTTTTGAAAAAAAGAAACATTTGCTTGTAAATGTGATAGACTATATGCAGAAGTCCATTGAGACCAAAGGATCAAGAAGGGTGGGGGGCTGTTCATTGGTCAATCAAAATCACGGTAACATCGGCGTCGGCAGCAGGGGAAGCGAGGTTGGCGGCGCGAGGAGCGGCGGTGTCAGAGGCGACAACGTCAGGGGCGGCGCCAGAGGCGCCAGGAGCGGCAATAATGTCGGCGGCGGCGGCGGTGGAAGCAGAAGTGGCGGCGGTAATGGAGACGGCGGCGAGGGCAAGAACGGTGTCGCGGTAAAAAAAAGGCGTCTCAAGATGAAGGCTGTAAACGTAAAAAAGGCCGGTCTGACGGTCGTGGTGAAAAAGAACACGAAGGAGCAAATCCTGAACGGGGCAATTGAATTGTTCTCGCAGAAGGGCTATACCGAGACTTCAATGCGTGAGATTGCGATTTCCGCGAACATTCAGCCCGGCTCGATTTACAACCACTTCCCGTCCAAGCAGGAACTCCTCGAGCACATCATTCGCCTGTACGCGGAATACATCGAGGGGCACTCGCTCCTTTCGCAGGCCGTCGAGCGGCTCAACAGCGGGGCGGATATGACGGTGGATGAGGTCATGTCGTGCATGGCGCTGTCCTTTCCCAAGGGGGAGGAGAACCGCTACCGGAAAATGCTCCATATCCTCCTGCACGAGCAATATCGGAACGAGACGGTGCGGCACTACATCGTCGACGAGTTCCTCTTGAAAAATGAGCGGTACGTTCGGCAGGTCGTTGAAAAACTCGTTGAAAAAGGCGCGATCCGCCCGGTTGACAGCGATATGATCGCAAAGCTGCACATCGCGACGATCTATCTGTGGTCGAGCGCGAACCAGCTGGGGATCGACGCCGAGCCGCCTTTCGTGCGCGGGAACAGCATGGCGGATGTTTTGCGCTTCATTTACAGCGACGTTTTGGGAATCCGAAATTCGTAATTCGAGACATTTGCGAAGCGGAAACGGGCATGGTGACGGCGGCCTATGAAAGTTCCATTTTTGAGCCGGGCGGCCGGCGGGCGTGAAGCGGGCTTTGCGGAAAAGCTCGCTTACGGCTGCACGGGCATGGCGACGGGCTTCCCGCTCGCGTTTACGACATATTATCTGCTGTATTTTTACACGGATGTGTTTTTGATCCCGACGGGGGCGATCGCCGCGTTGCTGTTTTTTTACCGCGTCTTTGACGCCGCGGACGATCTTGCGATTGGTTTTTTTATGAACCGCGCGTCCTTTAAGCGGGGCAAGTACCGCCCGTACTTTCTGTGGCTCTGCGCGCCGTTCGCGGTTTTCACGGCGGCGGTGTTCTTTACGCCGGGGTTCGGCGGCGCGTGGAAGATTGTTTACGCGGTCCTTACGCTTTTTTTGTGGGAGTCGGCTTACACGATGCTGAACACCGCGGCGGGCGCGCTCTTGCCCTATGTCGCGCGCGAGGAGAGCGAACGGACCGAGTTCAACTCCGTAAAGATTCTGTTGTCGATTATCGCGTTTTTGATCGTCAACACGTTCGGCCTTGCGATTGTCGGATTTTTTAGCGGGCAGGGCCTGATTCGGTTTGGGGGGCTGGCGGGCGATAGGCTCGGCTTCTTTTTGACGGCCGCCGCGCTCGGGCTGGTCGGAGTCCCGCTGCACTTTGCCGCGTACCGCGGCGTGCGGGAGCGCCATTCGCCGTTCGCGGCCGCCGCGCCGCCGATGCTGACGTCGGCGCCCGGACCTGAATCCGAGTCCGCGTCAGCGCGAGCGCCGACACCCGCTCCCGGACCGGAGTCTGCGTTATTTGCGGCCGCCGCGCCCGCGCCCGTGTCGTTTCTGCGCATCCTGCGCGGCATTGCCGGGAACCACCGCCTGCTTTTACTGTTTGGCGTCTACCTGACCTACTGGACGGGCGTGACGTTCCGCAACCAGATGACTGTTTTTTATGTGTCGCGAAACCTCGGGCGTCCCGCCGGAGATACGTCGGTTGTGATCCTTGTCGGACTGCTCGCGACGCTCGTGATACAGCCTGTGATCCCCATGCTTTCGCGCCGCTTCGGCCGCGGCCGCTTTATGCTGTTCGGATTGTGCGGCTCGATGTGCTCGGCGTTGCTTCCGCTCCTTTTCGGGGCGTCTTATCCCTTTTTGATCATAACGGCGCTGCCTTTCGGGCTGTGCTCGGCGATCCCCGCAAACCTGATCTTTCTCACGTTGGCGGACTTTGTCGACGCGGAGCGGAAGAAAAACTTAAACGTCAGCGAGATCTATTTTGCGGCGTTTGGTTTTTGCGCAAAACTCGGAATGGGGATTGCGGGCGGCTTGTGTCCGCTCGTGCTCAG
>JAITSR010000439.1 GCA_031287655.1 Clostridiales bacterium | reverse complement strand
CAGGCCAGCGGCTCCGTCATCGCGGCGGCCGTAAACGACACGTTCTCGGGGATCGCGTGAACCCGGCCCTCGGGCACGACCGTGTAGCTTGCGAAAACGCCGTTGTACCAGTAGCCGAGCGTTTTTCGCTCGGGGCAGAGGTTATACCAGCCCGAGCGGCAGTATTCGCATACGCCGCAATACGAAAATGCGGTTTCGGATACGACGCGGTCGCCCGGCGCGCAGGCCGCGACGCCCTCGCCAATCGCGTCGACGACGCCCGAAAACTCATGCCCGACGACGACCGGCGGCCTGACGGGGATCGCGATGTCGCTGTGGTAGATGTGCAAGTCGGAGCCGCAAATGCCCGCCTCCGCGATTTTGATGCGGACCTGCCCCGGCCCCGGCTCCGGGATCGGAATGTCACGGACCTCCATGTTCCCGGGTCCCGCCTCATATTTTACAAGCCCCTTCATCGTAGCCTCCGCCGCCAATGATTTTCACCGCTTTTGCCGCCGCGCGCCATGGACCAAATCTTCAAATAGTATACCATAGCTTTCGCGCGTTGCAAAGCAAGCGGGAGCGAACGGTCGTTCTGGCGCGACGTGGGATTAGAAGATCTGTGATATGTGAAAGATTTCCCCTGTTTCCTGCAACATCTTTCTTTCATTAAAATGCTATCATATTGTCAAATAGAAGCGGTGTTCTTATGCGAGTTCCATAAGTAACGCCATGTTTGCTTTTTGATACGTTTATTTGGGTAAGGCGGTTTGAAGCGGTGTGGAAAGGAATGGTCGCGGAAATGGCGGAAGACGGAAATAGCGGCGGCGCAGACGACGGCAGCGGCGGGGGCCGCTGAAGCCGTGACGACTGAGGCCGCGGCATCGGCGGCAACGACAGCCACGGCTGCGGCCGCGGCCCGGCAGACGGAGTACACAACGCGCGTGAAGCTGCGCGCAAACATCACGACCTCGGAGCCCCTGACCGACAACGCGATGTACGAGTGGTTCTCCGACAAATTTCAGGTCGACATGGAGTACATCCCGATGCTGTTTGGCGAACGCCATGAAAAGGCGCGTATCTGGGCCGCATCCGGCGACGTCCCGGATATTCTCTGGATGGATCTGAATGAAAACCTCTATACGGAGTGGGTGTCATGGATTGAGGGCGGGCTGTTTAAACCGTTCCCGAAAGACCTTGGCGGCAGGGAAGCAATTTCGGCAACGTTCGACCAGATGATCGGCGATGAAATGCTGACGGTGGACGGCGAGCTTTACGCGCTGCCCTGTATGCAGGACTCCGCGTCCTATGACTTCCAAGTCTCCCAGGGCTTTGCGTACCGGGCGGATTGGGCGGAGCAGCTCGGACTGCGCAAAGAGGGCGACATCTACACCTGGGAGGAATTTGTGGATCTGATGCGCGCCTTTATTGAAAAGGATCCCGGCGGTAACGGCGCAGGCAAAACATATGGCATGTCCGCGCCGCAGTGGTATTTCCCAGACTGCTTTGGCATCTGGCAGCTCCAGCACCCGGTGTGGGGTACGGAGGAGCCGTCGTTCCTCGCACAAGACGGCAAATATGTGTGGGCCCCCTCGCAGGACAATTTTATCGAGGGGCTCGTGACCGCAAAAAAACTCTTTGAGGATGGCGTAATCTGGCAGGACAACGTTGTAGACACAAACTCGACGATGTACTACGACCTCTATATCGCGGGGCAGATGGGCGCGCTCGTGGACAATCTGACCGCGAGCAACTTAAAAACCCGCAGGGACGCAATGCTCAAGGCGAATCCGTCGCTTGACCGCGAAAAGTGCTACGCGATCGCAAAGGTCGCATCGCCGGGCAAGCCGGATGAGTTCTGGCAGAAGGAGTCGCCTTGCTACTGGTCCGCGACATCAATGAGCGCAAGCGTGAGCGAGGATCAGATGAACCGCTATCTCGACATCTTCAACTGGATACTGACCGACGAAGGGAAGTATTTCAAGCTCTACGGGCTCGAGGGCATCGATTATACGGCGGCCGCGGACGGCACGGTCAACCTGCTCTGGCAGAAGAATGATCAGGGGCTTTATATCGACCCCTATCCGAATGGTTCCCGCTCGTTCTACACACGCATGAAGCTCTCCGGAGCGGAGGACGCGTTCACGAATGTCGCGCTGCCTGAGATGGACCGCCGTGACGCGAAGGACGGTATGGATTTCTATTTCACGAAGGGCACGGTCCGCCACCTAGACTACAACCTCTTTTATACGAGCACGCCGAATAAGGACCGGTATGGGCTGTTCATTGAGGAGGTTAAGGCAAAGCTGATCGAGGTAATGAGCACGACGAACGCGGACAATGTCGAACAGGTGTGGCGGGACTGGATCGCGACGATGATACCGAAGGTCCAGCCGGTGTTGGACGACCTGAACCAGCTGCCGTGCATCCCCGCGACGCGCCAGGAGATGATGGACTATGTGTCCGCAACGCGCCAATAGTGTGCTATACTTGACTCAATAAACCAAAAAAGGGGGCAGGTATGAAAAATCAGGAGAAGATCGATCAACTGTACGACTGGGCGGCGCGGGAGCTCGCGGACATTTTGGAGGTATACGCCAAATACGCCTACGACCCGGCGGGCGGGTTTTACGGCGCGGTTACGCGGGAGCTCGTGCCGGTCAAGGACGCGGACCGCGGCCTCGTACTCAACGCGCGGCTGCTCTGGACGTTCGCGAGCGCCTACCGCGTCACGAAGGCGCCGCGCTATCTTACACTTGCGAACCACGCGAAGGACTACATTCGCAAGTATTTTATCGATCCCGTACACGGCGGGGCTTATTGGAGCGTCCACGCGGACGGGTCGCCTTCGGACGAAACGAAGTACCCCTACGG
>JAITSR010000265.1 GCA_031287655.1 Clostridiales bacterium | reverse complement strand
CGGCGGCAACCGCAAGGGCGCGGGCCGACAGATCGTCAACATTTTGATCGTGTGGTTTCTGACGGGGCTGTGGCACGGCGCGAGTTGGAATTTCGCGCTGTGGGGGCTGTATTTCGCGGCGCTGCTGATCGCCGAAAAGCTGTTTTTGTTAAACTGGCTAAAAAGGCTCCCGAGGGCCTTAGGCCATTTGTACGCGCTCTTTTTTGCGGTCGTCGGGTGGGCGATTTTCAATTTCGTCGATTTTTCGGAGATGTCCGCGTATCTATCGGCGATGTTCATTTGGACGGACGCGGGCGCGCTCACAGCGGCGGCTGCGCGGCAGGTATTCGCGTACTTGCCGACGCTCCTGCTCTGCGCGGCGGCGGCGACGCCGTTCCCAAAGAAGCTGTGGCTCCGCGCGACGGGCGGGAAGCGCCTTGCGGCCGAGGCGGCGGGGGCGTGTCTGCTGTTCGTCCTGTGCGCGTCGGCGATCGCGACGCAGACGTACAACCCGTTCATCTACTTCCGGTTTTAGTATGGCGGGGCGCGGCAAAAAAATGGTAAACTATGGGAATCATGGCGAATCTACAAAAAAAAGGAGGCCGCGGCGATGCTGATGAAAATGATTGCGGAACGCAGGGGGACAAAGGCGGCGGATTGGCTGCTGTTTGCCCTGTTCATGCTCGTGACGCTCGCGGCGCCGCTCTTTTGGCTTTTTGGGAACCGACCGGCCTTTTTGGAACAGGAGAACCGCTATCGCGCCGAGTGGCGGAGTCCGACCGCGCAAACCCTGTTTGACGGCTCGTGGGGGGCTTCGGTCGAGCGATGGCTTGCGGACAATCTGCCCGCGCGCGAGGCTTTCGTCGGGATATACGCCTACTGGCGCTATGGGACGGGCAGACAGCGCGCGGAGGACGTCTTTTTTGACGGGCGCGGCATGTTGATTGAAGCTCCGGCGCGTTTGGACGGCGCGGATCTGGACAGGCGGCTCGACAAAATTTGCGATTTCGCGGAGACGACCGGGCTCCGCGCGACGCTGCTGATTCCCCCGACCGCCGGTTACAGCGCGAAGGCTCATCTGCCGCGTTACCTCTGGGAGGGCTATCACGACGACGCGGTGTTCGCGGCGGCGCGGGTGCGGCTCGGCGGCGGCACTGCGGACGGGCTTGCCGACGACAGTACGGCTGACGGGCTTGTCGGCGGCGCGGTCGGGCTGGTTGATTTGCGCGATGTGTTCCTGAACTCCGATGAACCGCTGTTTTATCGCACGGATCACCACTGGAACATGCGCGGGGCATACAGGGCTTATGCGGCGCTCGGCCCCGCGCTCGGTTTTACGCCGCGCGCGGCGGGGGACTACGATATAGAGCCGCACGCGGGTTTCCGGGGCTCGACGTACTCCCGGAGCGGCCTGTGGCTGACCCGCGGCGACGAAATTGAGCTCTGGCGCGCCGCAAACGCAGTTGGCGGCGTCTCAAGCGGCGCGAGCGGGGAGGCGGACGACACAAGCGGGACGGGCGCGGCGGCAAGCTCCGGAAGCGCTGTCCAAAATGCCGGAAGCGCCGCCCCGCGCTTTCGTGTCACGCTGAGCGACGCCGCGGGCGAGGTCTCCGACGACATGTTTTTCACATCGAGGCTTGCGGAAAAGGATCAATACCTCGTATACTTAGATGGGAACCACCCGTTGACGGTCGTCGAGAATCTGTCGATCGCCGAGGGGGAGACGCTGATCGTCGTCAAGGATTCATACGCGAACAGCCTTGCGACGCTGCTAGCGGAGCACTATAAAAACCTTGTGCTCGTGGATTTGCGCTACTATCGCCGCGAGGTCAGCGCGCTCGCGAAGGAATGGAACGCCGACGACATTTTGTTCGTCTATTCCGTGGAGCACATCGTGAACGACGCGGACCTTCTGTGGCTGCGATAAAGCGGACGATTCAGAAACCTTGCGGGACACATCAATTCCCCACTGGGGAATTGATGCCCCTGATCACTCCCCCATGACCATTTTGGCATGGGGTATAGGAGAATGGTCATAAGTATGGTCACAAAAAAAATCGTGGAACAAGGACGGAAAATGTCAGATGCGGCGCGCGTGTTCGCCGCCAATATGCTCGTACACGCTCTTGCGCCCGCGCCTGCCATAGCGCGCGTGTTCGCTTGTGTACGCGTGTTCGCGCCTACGCGTGTTTTTGTGGTCGCTTTTGCGCTCGCGTTTGTGCTGTTTTCCGCGCCGCCCGTGTCCGCGGGAGGGGCGGCGTTCACGGACGTCGAGACGAAACACTGGGCATTTGACGCGATCGACGTTTTATCGGATTCCGGTTTTGTGTCCGGTTACCCGGACGGGACTTTTCGACCGGACGCGAACGTGGAGCGTCAGGAGGCGGCCGCGATCATCGCGAACTTGTTCAACGCCGCGGCAGGCCCGGCGGCCCCGGAAGCCGTGTCCGATCTATCACCCGCCGTCTCCGCCGCGGCCACACTCGCGACGACCGCCAACGCCCCCCCGGCTTTTATCGACGTGCCGGAGGACCTGTGGTCTTACGAAAGCATTGAGCGCGCATCGCCTTACCTTGCCGGAAAGCTGACGCCAAGCGGCGTATACGCGTTTGAGCCGGACCGCCCTGCGACGCGGGAGGAAATCATCGTCGCGCTCGCGAAGTTCAACGAATATGACGTACACGCCGCCAATTTGAGCGAATTGTCGCGCTTTTCGGACGCGTCGCAGCTCACGGTAAACGGCAAATGGTATGTCGCGCTCGCGATTGAGCACGGCATCGTCTCCGGCTTTGCGGATCAGACACTGCGCCCCCGCGCCCCGGTCACGCGCGCCGAGGTCTGTCTGCTCCTGATCAAAGCGCTGCGTCTGAACCCGCGCTACGAATTTGCGGAGGTGAGCGTCGAGCAAAGCCTTTTTGTCCCGGAGGCGGATTCGGGTTTTTATGACGATTTTTTCAACAATTCGGTCTTTGTCGGCGACTCGATCACGCTCGGACTGCGGACCTATGTGCTGCAAAAACGGGCGTCGGACGGCGATATGCCGACGCTTGGGAGCGCGCGTTTTTTGGCCGAGAAAAGCTACGGGCTGACGACGAGCGCGAACCCGTTCAATCCGGACTGGATTAACCTGACCTATCAGGGCGCGCCGAAACCGCTCGAGAGCATTTTGAGCGAAATGGGCGTGACGTCGGTGTTCCTGATGATCGGCACAAACGAGCATCCCGGCAGGGACGTCTCAAAGTTCATCAACCAGTATAACATCACGCTGAACAAAATCACCGCGCAAAATCCGAGACTCAAAATCTACGTTCAATTGAATACGCCGATCGCGAAGGCGGGGGAGCTTCCGACGATCAACAACGAGAATATGGACGCGTTCATCGAGGCGCTCAAGGCCCTCTGCGTAAGGCGCGGGATCAAATGGATCGACACGAACGCGCCATTGAAAGGGGCGGACAAAGGTATGGACCCGCTCTATTCCAGCGACGCCTATATCCATATAAACGAGGCGGGGCACGCCGTGTGGGTCCGGACGCTCCGCGCCTTTGCGATGTCGCAATACGAAAAAGGACTTTGGTCGTCGGGGCGGCTTTCGCCGGAGGGATTTGCGGGGCGCGACGTCCAAGTGACGCGCCGAAAGCTCGTCGTGTCTCCGTTGCGTACGGAAGAGACGATTGCGAACACGTCAACCGCCGACTAGCTGCGAAGATTGAGAACGACCCGGCAAATTAGGCAACGGTGGGACAAACAAGGAGGCAACTTGTGAAGAAAAAACTGTTTTTATTGATTTTTCTGCTGACCGCGTGTTTTTGCGGGCTTCGCGCGCGCGCGCTGCCGCAGACGCTGTATGAGACGACGGAGAGCAGCGTGATCACGCGCGGTCTCACGATGGACAAGGTCACGCGCTTTACGGTGGACGGCTGGCTCACGTTTGAGGTGCTGCGCGTCGATTTAAAGGACAGGTACCTCACGCTCGACTCGATCTATAACCAGACGTCGATCACGTCGCTCTCTACGGTCGGCGCGTATGCGCAGGATGCGGGCGCGGTCGCGGCGGTCAACGCCTCCTATTTTACGATGTCGAACGGCTCCGCGATCGGCACGATGATGCGCAACGGCGTGATCGACACCGCGGACAGCGTCACAAACGCCGAGGGCGACGTGATGGCGTCCATGACGGCGGATCGCTTAAAAAAGCTCGCGTTCGGCTTCGTAAAGGCGAATATTACGATGCTGGGGGACAAAGGCGCGGCGTTGTGGGTCAACTCCTACAACAAGATGAGCGATGAAAACGGCTTTTCGGGCATTTATCTTTTTGACCGCAAGTTCCGCAAGGATTCGATCGGCGCGACCCAAAAGTACCCGGACATCGTAGAGCTCGTCGTTGAAAACGGCGTGGTGCGGGAGATTCGCGACGCGCAGCCGCCCGTCGAGATACCCGTCAACGGCTTTGTCGCCGTCACAAGAAAGCGCGCGGACGGCTCCGTGCCTTTCGGTACAGGCTTTCAGGTCGGCGCGCCGTGCTCTTTTAAGGTGGAGCTCACGCCGCCGATGGACGACGCGGCCTTTCACATCGAAGGCGCGTCAATGCTGGTCCGGGACGGCAAAATCATGAGCTATTTCTCATACAACCCGCCGGACATCGCAAAGCGCAACCCGAGGACGCTGCTCGGGGCAAGCGCAAACGGGGAGCAGCTGATCGCGGTCGTCGTCGAAGGCCGGCTCGCGAACAGCATTGGCCTTGACACGGTCGAATCCGCGGAACTCATGCTGTCGCTCGGCG
>JAITSR010000264.1 GCA_031287655.1 Clostridiales bacterium | reverse complement strand
TCGTCGTACCCGCGCACTACGAGATGTTCGCGAACAACAGCGAGGACCCGAAAAAATTCACCGACTACCTCGCGGCAAAATACCCCGGCCAAAAAGCATGGGTCGGCGAACATGGCGTCCGCGTGGAACTGGCAAAATTCAAATAGCCGACGGTTTCTTTCGCATGGGCTTCGTGCTTTTTAGCGCCGGATGCTCAAAAACGCGTCCATCGCGCGCGTCGGCGTTCCGTCCGCCCTCCACGCGCTCAGCGCGTAGTCGCTCCATGACTTCGCGCCCTCCGGCTCCCAGTAGAACAGCCCCTTGCATCGCGGAGCACGGCTGCACAGCTCGATCGCGCTTTGCAGGATATTAAAGCTCTCGTCCTCCTCCTCGTCGACGCCGCCTATTTCGACGATGAGCACATCCTTGTTATAGCGCTCCGGGAGCAGCTTTACGGTATTCTCCAAATCGCCGATGATTTCGGAATTGGGCTTTTTGAACCAATAGGGGTAATAGGAAAGCCCGATCATGTCGAATGTGCAGCCCTGCGCTTCGAGCTTGTCAAAATAGTCCAGAATAAACGCCGTGTTATTGCCCTCCGCGAGGTGGACCATCGTATGCGTCGACGGCGAAACCTCTTTTACGGCCCTGTGGCCCGCGTTGTAAATTTTTGCGAGCTTTGAAAAGTCGTCCGTGCCGCCGTCCGGGAGCAGCAGTCCCGGATTGGTCTCGTTGCCGAGCTGCACCCATTTTGGCGTAAATCCGTTGTCCGTAAAAGTCTTGACCGCGCCGCGCGTGTATTCATAGACGGCGCCGACCAATTCGTCAAAGGGCAGCTTCTCCCACGCGGCGGGCTTTCTTTGATGCCCCGGATCGCACCATGAGTCCCCGTAGTGAAAGTCAATCATCACGTCAAAGCCCTGCTTTTGCACGCGCAGCGCCATCTTCAGCGTCTCCTCCGTCGAGCAGTGCCCTCGGAGCGGATGGGCGGAAGGGTGTACCCAAGAGCGCAGGCGGATCGCGTTCATTCCGTAGCCTTTCAGGATTTCCACCAAGTCGCGCTCCGCGCCGTCTTTGCCGCGAAAGCGAAAGCCCGTCGCCTCCATCATCGGCAGCCAGCTGATGTCCGCGCCCGAAGCAAAATCGGACCCCAAATCATATGTTTTCATTTTTACCTCCGTCATTCGTTTGATTGATTACCCTTTTACGGAGCCGATCGTCAGCCCCTTGATGAAATACCGCTGCAAAAACGGGTATACGAGGATGATCGGGCCCGTCACAACAATCGTCATCGCCATTTTCATGGATTCCGACGGCAAAACAGGGACGACCAGCCCGGACCGCTCCGCGACGATCCGCAGATTTTCAATGCTGTTCAGCATTTCCTGCAGGAAGTATTGCAGCGTGAACATGTCCCTGTTCTCTATGAACAGCATACAGTTGTACCAGTCGTTCCAATAAGCCAACGCCGTAAACAGCCCGAGCGTCGCAAGAAGCGGCGTCGCGAGCGGCAGGATCAGCTGAATAAAAATCCGGAACTCCCCCGCGCCGTCCATCTTCGCCGACTCGGGTATCTCGTCCGGGATCGTGCGCATGTAGTTTTTTGCGATAATCATATTCCACACGGAAAAAATCTGCGGAATCAGCAGCGCATAGAACTGATTCCGAAAGCCGAGGTAGCGCGTGCAGAGGATGTAGTAAGGCGTCAGCCCGCCGTTAAACAGCATCGTAAAATAAAAGACGAGCATAAGGCCGCGCCGCCAAGGGAAATCCTTGCGCTGGAGGACATAACCGCACATTGTGACGAGGAAAACAGCCATGCAAGTGCCCAGCACCGTCACGCAGATCGTGTTCAGATACGCCCTGCTGATGATCTCGGGATTTTTTAGGATGATCTGGTAGCCCTCGAGCGAAAAGTCGCGGATCAACAAGCCGTACCCTTCCCGCATAATCAATTGCTCGCTCGTGAACGACGCGACGACGATGATGTAGAACGGTAGGATACAGATCAGCGCAAAACCCCCGAGGACGAGATAGGCGACCGTATTAAAGACGATCCTGTCCGCGCCCATGCGGATTCTTGCGTGAGAATCTGTCGCGGCAAACTGTGTCGGAGCCATTGCCATAGGTTTTTTCATTCCTTTCTGCGAAAGGCACGAATCCTTTCCTTAAAATAGCGCGTAGTCAGGGTCGATCTTCGTCACGACGAAGTTGGCGGTCATCACGGTGATAAAGCACAGGACGGACTGGAACAGGCCGGACGCAGCGGACATCCCGACATCGGAGGACGACAGGAGCGCCCGGAACACGAAGGTGTCGATGATGTCCGTGTAGGGCAGCAAAATGCCGTTGTTGCGGATTGTCTGGTAGAACATCCCGAAATCGCCGCGGAACATGTTGCCGAGCGCGAGCAGAAGCATGATCACCATCGTCGGTCGCAAATGCTGCAGCGTAATATAGGTCGTCTTTTGCCAGATGTTCGCGCCGTCGATCTCCGCGGCTTCATAGATTTGCTGGTCTATGCTCGTGATATTCGCAAGGTAGATGATACAGCCATAGCCCGCGCTTTTCCATATCCGCAAAAACACGAGCACGAAGGGCCACGCTGCCGGGATGCCGTATAAGTTGACGGGCTCGCCTCCGGCGCTTCTGATCAGGTTGTTCATCAGCCCGTATTCATAGGAGAGGATGCTGTAAAGGATTGAGGAGACGACGACCCAGCTGATAAAGAACGGCAGGAGCATCATCGACTGCGTAATTTTCTTGAAAAACTTGCCTTTGATCTCGCTCAGAATGATCGCGAAAAACACTTCCACGATCATTCCGATCGAGATGAACGCGAGATTATACAGCAGCGTGTTTCGCACAACCCGCCCCGCGGCGCCGGATATGAAAAAATAGGAAAAATTTTTCAACCCGACCCAAGGGCTGCCAAACATACCCAAGCGGTACTTGTAATCTTTAAACGCGAGAACGACGCCGCCCATCGGGATATATGAGAAGATGATGATATACGCCAACGGGAACAGGACCATCAAAAGAAGCGTCCTGTTGCGCGCAATTTGCCGGAAAAAAGAACTTTTCTTTTTGAGTCCCGGCCCCGCGGTTTGAGCTGTGGCTGCCATATGAACCTCCTTACGCTGAGCTGTGTAATCTTTTCTCTAGCCCGCGGTCGATTTCCAAGCGGTATACTGTTTTTCCAGCTCCGCCTCGATCGTCGGCAAGCCCGCCGCCGCCGCCTTTTGCTTCCACTCGGCGAGCGTCGCCTGAATATCCTGCGCCATGCCAAGTTCGAGCACATTGCCGTACTCCTTGGCCAAAGCGTTGATCGCGGCCATTTCACTCTTGACCGGCTCGATGTCAAAGCGGAAGGCCATCGTGTCCGGCGCGATCAACAGTTTTTCCTGCTCCACGCGGAACGGGATCTGCTCCGGCAGTACCGTCGCGTCCAACGGATAGGTGTCCACATCCCAGTTAAAGCACCAGAGGCTCGGCGTCCACGGGTACTTGTCCGCTTCCGGACCCAGCTCGCGCTTTCCTTCGGCGTTGATCACATAGTGCTTGTCCTTGATGCCGCCGCAAATCTGGAAATAGAAGTCGATATCGTTCTTGACATAATCGATAAACATCGCGGCGCGCTCGGGATTCTCGCTGGAATCCGCGATCGCGATCGCGTCGTTTGTGTAGAGAGCCTGCTTTCGCGGCGTTCCGGGGTTCACATCCAACACTTCGGCATCCCACTCCGGATTGTTGGTCCGCAGATTGCGGGCTGCGAGGAAAACAGTCTCATTCCAAACCAGCGAAGCGGACTTACCGTTTTCAAACGCGTCGCGCGTCTGCTCCGTATTTGAGATCGCGTTCTTTGACCAGAAGCCCAGATCAGCCCATTTCTTCATCCGCTCATAGTATGGGAGCGCGTCGTCACGGAACCAACAGTACGTGATTTCGCTGTATTCCGGCGCAGCCGTCGACCCCTTGTACTGATAACACCAGTCGATGTTCGTCAGATAGCTCAACTGATTCGGCTGACGCCACACAATACTGTTAAACGAGCCGGAGGTTGTGATTTCGGCGGCGGCAAACGGCAGAATACCGGATTCGTTCGCGAGCACCGCATTATAGTATTCCTCCAATTTGTCGACATTGTCGATATTGGACATGCCGTACTTCTCCTCGAGATCCTTGCGAATCATCACCCAGCCTTCGTTCTCGAGACCCGCGGTGTTCTTTGGGATCGCGAACAATTTGCCGTTGATCGTCGCCTGTTTGAGCGAGGCAGGATCCTGCGATTTGACGGTGTATGGCATGTATGTGTTTAAAAACTCGTCCGTCAATTCATAAAAGGCCCCCTTCGCGGCCTCCGGTGAGTACTGCGCCCAGTCGGAGGTATACATCAGGTCAACGTCCTCGCCGCTTGCGAGAATCAACGAATACTTGGATGTCCACTCACCCCACGACAAATACTTTGTCGTGATCGTCGCGTTGAGCGTCTCCTTTAACATCTTGTTGACCTCCGTGTAGACGAGGTCGAGGTCGGACGGGATGTCGCCGAGCACATACATCGTCAGATCGACCGGCTTTGAGATGTCGAGCCCGTCCGGCACGGTATACTTGAACTGCGCGTATGCGGGGTCCAGCGTCGAAATCGGGCCGGACGCGGCCGCAGCAGACGAGGT
>JAITSR010000435.1 GCA_031287655.1 Clostridiales bacterium | reverse complement strand
AGCAGGGGCTGCAGGCGCCCGCGCGCCGCGCATAACAGCAGGGGTTACAGGTTGTCGAGCGAGTTGAACTCCGGCACGGCGTCCGCGAGTTCAAGGTCGATCGTGTATGCAACTCGCTCCGGGAGCGCCCCTTCCTCCGGCAGGCGCACGCGCAGTCCGAAATTTTTGGAAAGGTTGTTGCGCGTCTGCGTGAACTCGAGCTTCTGACCGGTCGCGAGCAGCTTGGCCTCGCGAATCTCCGACGCGAGCAGCTCAAAATGGAGCGTGCGCGTCTCGGGGATTTTAAAGAAACTGAGGTACAGGTGGTTGTCCCGCGCCGTCAAATACATCTGCTCCTGCTCGAGGTCATACGCATAGCCCCACACGGGTTTTGTCGCGTATATGGCGTCGCCGTTTTCCCTCACAAAGGCCCCGACCCGCCGCAGAATGTCCGCGCTGCCCGCGGGGATCACGCCGCGCCCGTCCGGCCCGACGTTCAAAAGGTAGTTGCCGCCCCGTCCGTTGATTTTCAGCATCAGGCGCAGCACGTTTGCCGGGTCCTTCCAGTTCTCATCCCATGATTTATAGCCCCATGTGTCGTTCAGCGTCGCCGGGACCTCCCAGTCGCCGTCATACGGCAGGAGCGGGATGCGGTTGTCGCCGGTCGAAATATACTCGCCGAGCTGGTTCCCGATGCGCCCGCTCACGATGCAATTCGGCTGGAGGCTTTTTACATAGTCCTTGATCGCCTTCGAGTCCTCAATCGGCATCGTCTGCGGCGTGTCGAACCAGATCAGGCCGACGTCGCCGTATTCGGTCAGAAGTTCCTTTAGCTGCGGCTTGCACTTTTCCTCGACGTATTTCCGAAAATCGTTGACCTCTCCGGATTTTGACTGGTCGTAGCCATACGCGTTCGGGTGATGCCAGTCCTGCGCCTGCGAATAGTAGAAGCAGAGCTTGATCCCGGCCTTTTCGCACGCGACGGCGAGTTCTTTGATCGGGTCGCGCCCAAACGGCGTCGCGTCGACGATGTTATAGGGATCGCATTTGGAGTGGTACATCGCAAAGCCGTCATGATGCTTTGAGGTGATCACGATGTAGCGCATCCCGGCGTCTTTTGCGAGCGCCACCCATTCCTCGGCGTCAAAGCCCGTCGGGTTGAACTCCTTTGCGATCTGCTCATACTCCTTGACCGGGATCAGGAAGTGTTTCATGATCCACTCGCCGAGGCTTGCCGTGCGCCGCCCCCGCCATTCGCCCGCGAGGTGCGAATACAGCCCCCAGTGGATGAAAAGGCCGTATTTCGCGTCCTTCCACCACTGCTGCCCACAATCTTTTTTCATGAATAAAATTTCCTCTCCGGGACGAGACTGGCGCGCCCCTAGCTTTTTTCAAATGTTTTGGTTTCGTTTGCCGCAAACGTGTGCGGCGCGGTCTTGCCGCTCCACGGGTCGCGGATCGCAAAGGTCCCGGCCTTGCCTGCGCGCACCGTAAAGCGCAGCGGGCGGCCGTCTCGGAAAGCGCCCGTCACCCACAAGCCGCCGCGCGCCGGGAGTTCAAACTCCACGTCCCAGCTTTTCGGCGTCGCCGCGAACACATGCAGCGTTTCCTCCCCGCCGGGACCCGCGGGTACGGACGAACAGAGCGCGTGGACGAGACCCTCCGCGACGCGCCCGATCCGCTGGCAGCCGATCGCCTGCGGGCCTTCGCGCAGCGTCAGCCGGTTGTCGAGCACGGCGGTGTAGCCCGTCCCCTGATTATCGCAAAAATCATTGGAATTGTCACGCACGGCGAGCTGGGCGGGCAGAATCTTTTCGACCGCGTCGGCGTCGCCCATGCGCGCCGCGGCCGCCGCGATTTTATCGAGCACATGGACATGCCCCGTGACCTCGCCGAGGTTTTTGAGTCGCGCCCCGGCCATGTGCCGGTATGTGCTTTCGGCGACCGCGTCGCGCGGGCTTTCGAGCGTGTAGAGGTCGTAGAATACAAACGGGTCCGGGTGGTAATAGGAGACGCGGCCCCGCACGCATGGTTCGGCGGCGCAGGCCCAGAGCTCCGGGCCTTCTTCCGAATAGCCGAGCGCGCCCGGCGTCCGCGTCGTCACAAAAGGCGCGAGATCGTCCAGCGCCGCCTGCCACCGCTCCCGCAGATCCTTGTCGGTCCCGAGGATTTCGGCGGCCCGGATCGCGACCGGCAAGATGCCGTGCGCCGCGGACATTTCGCTGATCGGGTCCGCGCAGTCCCAATTCGACTCGTGGTTATTTACATGCGAAAAATGCAGCTTGCCGTCCGGCCCTTTTTGCAGCTGCGGCATCGTCACATAAAACAGCGCGGCGTCGCGGAGGATCGGGTAACCCGTCTCGCGCAGCCAATTTTCGTCCGCCGAGAGGCGGTAGCGCAGCCAGAACAGCCACGCGATTTTCGCGGTCGTCGAAAAGATGTGCGTGCAGTGGCCGAACGGGCCGACGCCTTTGTCGAGCGTTGTTTGCATCAGCCCCTCGCCCTCGTGCTCGATCCAGTTCCAGCGCGACTCAAACGTGTTGCGGCCCTCCGCGGCCTCGCGAAAGACCTGCGAGCGCTCCGCCCACGGCTTTTTCATTGTGTAGAGGAGCCGCATTTCCTCCGCGAGCTCCGCGTCCATCGGCGCGGGGCCGTTGAACCAGACGGTCTCCGGGACCCACAGCCCCTCCGCGCCCCATTGCTGACGCGCCGCGAGCCGGTAGGCGTCGGCGTGCCGGACGATCTGATCGAGCTGCGGCGCGAGCAGGTCGAACATGCCGAGCGCGGCCAGCGCGTTGTAATAGCAGCTCTGGTTGTGCCACCAGAACATCGAGCCCCACATCACATAGTCGCCGTTCGTTTTGAACAGCAGGCCGCCGAACCGGGCGGCGTAAGCCCCACGCGAAACGCACGCGCAGATGTACTGGAACCATGTCACGTCCCGCGAAACGCGGTCGGCCTCGCCGTCCTTGCTGCTCATCGAGATCAGCGGGGCCTTTTCCCAAAAGGCCCCCCACCACGCCGCCGCTTTTGCGTGAAACAGCGCGGCGCCCCGGCGCTCCGCGCCCGCGAGAATCAGCGCCGCGTCGCGCACCTTGCCCGTCTGCGCGCCGACCTTCGCGACCCGCGTCTCCTCCGAGAGGCTCGAGGTACTCGCCGCGTAAATCAGGCTCCGCCCCGCGCCCGGCTCGATCCGCACGCACAGGTCGGAGTAGTTCAAAAAGCGCGCGGACGCCTTGCGGCCCGTCACGGCGAGCCTCACTTCCGTTTCGCATACAAAGCCCGCTTCCTCGAACTTTTGCCGCAGCGCGGGCCGTCCGCCGCACTCCGCGCCGCCGCCTCCGAGGTCGAGCGTCGAGGTCGCGAGGTGGTTGCCCGTGACGACGTAGCTGTTCGAGAGGCCGGGCAGGAGGCTTGGGTTCGTCTGCGGACGCCAGCCCGGAATGTACTGGCTGCCGACGCGCAGCGGGCGCAGATGGACCTCGGCGGGCGCGCCGCCGCTCCTGCGGTCGTCGAGCTCGATCAGGAGCACGTCGTCGTCCAAACCAAAGCGGAACCGGAGCGTGACGTCCCGGCCCTCAATCACGGCAAGACCGGTGTAGATGTCGAGCGACTGCTTTGTCTCCGGCCCGAAAGCCTCGCCGAAATCCGGAAACGTGATGTCGAGGAACGCGCATCCGTGGCCGTAGTCGGTGTCGGCGCGCGCAAAAGAGACCGAGCGCCCGTCGTTCGCGAACACGTCGGAGCGGTTCAGCTGCATGTGGACGGAGTCGCCCGTCGCCCAAAGGAGCGTACCCATGCGGCCGTTGCCGATCGGGAGCCCCGCCTCCGGCATCCGGTCGATGCCCTCATAATAGAGGTTTGCCTTTCGGATTACATCCTGCTTCATTTTTATATGCCTTTCGTTAAAAATCAGCGGCTGACCTGCTTAGTTGCCGCCGGAGCGGTATTCGTCGAACGCCTTTTGCGTCACCGCGATATATCCCGCGAGGTCCATGTCGTTAATCTTTTGCACATAGGAATCCCAATCGTTGTCGACCGACAGGTCGCCCGTCACAAACTGCACGCGCGCTTGCAGGCAGTAACCGCCGATCGAGACGAGGTACTCAGAGACCGCCCGGGCGTCGTCCTCGTCATAGGCGAGGTTCCCCGGCAGCACGGTCGCGGGATCGGGCCGGTATTTGCGGTATTCCAGCATGTTCTGATAGAGGATGTATTCGAGGTTGACTTCCGGGTTGTCCGCGAGCTGCTTCGGCTTTAAGAGCTGGCCGCGGGAGATCGTGATGTCGGACGGCCAGAAATCCTGCGCGTTGCCGGTGCCCCAATCGGACTCGCCGCTCGGCTTCGTCTTGTCCGTGATGTTTTTCTTCCACTGCGCCGTCGTGCCGTCGATCGCGAGGCCCTCTGTCACAAATTCCCACGCCGAGCCCTCCGGCCCGTAGTTTTGCACCATCGTCATGTTCGGGGCCATCATGTAGTCGAACAGGTTGACCGCGAGGTTCACGTTTTTGCAATCGCGCGAGATATAGCCATTTGAGAGACCGCTGCCGGGCAGAGTATAGAACGCGTTGCGCGCGCCCGCCGGACCTTCAAGCGGGGGCAGGAGCGTCCAACCGGCCCAGTCCTCCGTGACCTCGCCCTTTGAGAAGTTCGTAAAGTCGCAGAAGGAGCCGACGATGCCGCCGCTCGACGCGCCGAGAATGTGCGGGTCGTTCGCCGAACCCTGCGCCGTAAGCTGCGTGCCGTCCATCGTAAAGGTCTGGTTGTCCATCAGCCCTTCCTTAAAGAGTTTGTTCAGATACCGCAGACCCTCGCGGTACTCGTCCTTCGTCGGCTGAAACTCGAGTTGGCCCGCGGCGTCGACCACAAAGCCCTGAAATCCGCCGCTCGCGGTCGCGATGTGGCAATTGATCGGAAGGAACGCGTTCAGGAGGAAGGTCGTCGGGTCGGTCGCCCACATGCCCGGCGCGATCGAGCCGGAGAGCGGCACTTCGTCCGCCTTGCCGTTGCCGTTCGGGTCCTCGTTCTTCACCTTCGTCAGGTATTCGTAGTATTCGTCCGTCGTCTCGGGCAGCTTGCCGCCCATCAGCTTGTCGACCCAAGGCTGCCAGACATAGTGGCGCGCGTGGTAGTTCGTATGCTGTTCGGCCGTGACCGTGCCGTAGGTGTAGATGTTCCCGTCCGGCAGCGAAATGTCTTTTAAGCGGCCCGAATCCATCTCGTTGAACTCATTCCACTGGGGCAGGACCGTGAGGTAGTCCTGAATCGGCAGGATCAGGCCCTGCGACCCGTAGAGCAGCGCCTCCGCCTTTGTCCACGCGGTGCGCAGGAAAACGTCCGGCAGGTCGTTGCTCGCCATCAAAAGATTCAGCTTCGTCTTGCCGTCGTCGCCCATCACGTTGTACTGAAAGTCGAGTTTTACGTTCGTCTGGCGCTCCAGCTCCTGCGTCGGAAAGTTGTCGGTCATATCGACGACCGCCTGCGCGTGCAGCACGAACACCGAGAGTGTCTCCGGCTGCGCGAGCGGGAACGTGACGGGGCCGATCTCCGGGATACCGCCCGCCGCCGCGCCTTGGTCGGCCGCCGCCTGTGTCGTCGCGGCATCCGCCGCCGCCGCTGTTGTGGCTGCCGCAGCCGTCGTCGCCGCGCCCGCCTCGGTTGCGGCAGCCTGTGTGGTCGCCGCCGCCTGTGTCGTCGCGGCCGCTGTCGTCGTCGCCCCGCCCCCGGCTGTCCCGCAGCCCGCCGCCATCAGGAGCAGCGCAACCGCAAGCGCGAGCGCGGCCACCTTTACCGATTTCTGGTTTTTGATCTTTTGGGTCTTCTTGAGCTTCATAAATACTTCCTCCCTTTTCTGTGCGGCCGTCCCGCCGCTTTCGATGTGTATTTGCAAAAACGACGCCGCCGGGAACCGTCGGCGCCGGATTGGCCGCTGCCGTGTTATCCCTTGATCGAGCCGATCATCACGCCCTTTACAAAATATTTCTGCACGAAAGGGTACATAATCATCAGGGGCAGGCTGCCGATGATGATCGTGCCGTATCTTAACAGGAGCGAAAGGTACTGACTGCGCTCAAGCTGCTTCGGGTCGATGTTTGTCGACGTAAAGTCGATGTTCGACGTCGCGATCAGAAGCTCGCGCAGGATGATCTGCAGAGGGTAGAGCTTGCGGTCGTTGATGTAGATCAGCGCCGAAAAGTACGAGTTCCAGCTGCCGACCGCGACCCACAGCGCGACGACCGCGATGATCGCGCCCGAGAGCGGGGCGACAATGCTCACAAGGAACCGGATGTCGCTGCAGCCGTCGATCTTCGCGGCCTCAAGGAGCTCGTCCGGGATGCTCGACTGAAAATAGGTGCGCGTCACAATCACGTTGAACACGCTCATCGCGCCCGGCAGAATCAGCGCCCACGGCGTATTCAGAAGGTTGAGGTTGTTGACGAGCATATAGCTGGGCACGAGCCCGCCGCTGAACAGCATCGGGATCATAAAAAAGACCATCACGCCGCGCCGCCCGACCAAATCCTTGCGGGACAGCGGGTAGGCGGCCATGATCGTCATCACGATGTTCAGCGCCGTGATCGCGACCGTATAAAAGAGCGAGTTGCGGTAGCCGGTCCAGATCGGTGTGTAGGAAAACACGAGCTGGTAGCCCTCGAGCGACAGGTTTTTTGGCAGGAGCCACACCTCGCCGCGCACCAGCGCGCTGCCGGAGCTGAACGAGCAGCTCACGACATAGATGAACGGGTATAACACAAGGAGCATAAAAATTGTCAGCAGGATGCCGTTTGTCGTAAGCACGACCTGATCCTGACGTCCGTTTCGCTGTTTCACGCTATTTCCTCCCTTGGGAACTGTTCCTCGATTGATAGATAGCGGTCGCCCGCGGATTGCCGCGCGCGCTCAGAGCAGGCTGTTGTCCGACACCTTGCTCGCGATCCGGTTTGTCACGAGCAGCAGCACAAGCCCGACGACCGACTGAAACAGCCCGATCGCCGTCGCGTAGGAATAGTCCGGAATCTGCGAGACGAGCCCGACCTTGTAGGTGTAGGTCGAAATGACCTCGGACGCGCCCATGTTGTTCGGGTTTTGCATCGCGAGCACTTTTTCGTAGCCGACGCCGAGGATGCGCCCGATGTCGAGGATAAACAAAATAACCGCGGTCGGGATGATCGCCGGAATGTCGATGTGCCGGATGCGCTGGAGGATCGTCGCGCCGTCAATCATCGCCGCCTGATGGAGCTCGGGGTCGACCGACGTCAGCGCCGCGATATAGATGATCGCCGAAAAACCGACGCCCTGCCACACCCCCGACCACACATAGAGCGATGAAAACGCGCCCTCGCTCGCGAGCACATTCATATGAAACAATCGGTCAAACAGGATGCCGAACACGCCGGAGCTCGTGTTGAACATGATGCGCAGCATCCCCGCCATCACGACCGTCGATATAAAATAGGGAAAGTAGGAGATCATCTGCACAAATTTGCGGTAGCGCTGATTCAGCATGTAGTTCAGGCTGAGCGCAAGCAAGACCGAGCACGGCAGATTGATCGCGATGCTGTAGATCGAGATCACGAACGTATTGCGCAGGACGCCCCAGAAGTTGTAGTTTGTCAGAAAGCGGATGAAGTTGCCGAGCCCGTTCTGCTTCGCCCAAGGGCTGCCGAGCACGCCGTCGACGATGCGAAAGTTCTTGAACGCCATCAGCGCCCCGCCCATCGGGGCATAGGCAAAGATCGCGAGGAACGCGACCGGCGGCAGCAGCAAAAGGTAGAGCTGCCAGTTGCGTGTGATCCGGGCGGCGAGCTTGTGCCGCCGCTCCGCGGGCGACAGCGGCGCGGGATGCGCGGGCGCGGACGCCGACGGCGCCAATGATGATGGTTGTTTCATGCTTATGACCATTCCTTTCTGCGAAAGGCACAAAGTAGTGTTCGTCTTACAGCCCGGAATATATGAAAAAAAAGCGCCCCTGTCTACAAGGAATCCTTTGGTTCATATACAATTCTTTATGTTTCGCCCCTTTTTTCCGTATACAGTTCTTTGGACGGGAGAACGTGCGGCCTAAACATTTGTACACGCAATCCCGGCTGTGATATACTGACTGTGCGAAACGGCGACGGAAGCAACAGCGGGACCCCAATTTACACGTTTACATAAAAGGCTAAGGCTGCGGTCAGAATCGATGCCACATTCCAATCATACGACAATACAACAGACACCGCGGCGGCGGGCGCGTTTTCGCGCGATTGCTCACGCGGCTGCCGGCGTCGGCGCCGATACCCGTATACGGGCGCGCGCCGGCTTCCCGTTTCAGCACCGGATCCTCGCGGGTTATCTTTCACGCTTTATCGCCGTGCTCGCGATCCCGCTGATTATGGGTCTTTTCCTGTACCGGATGACGGTCGACCGGCTCGAGGGGGATTACAGGGACGCCGCGCTCTCGCTTCTCGCGCAGACCGCCGAATTTTGTGACCGGCGCTTTGCGGAGATGGACGGGATCGTCAACCAGATCGTCGGGAACCCGAGCATCCAAGTCATGAAAAACAGCGGAGACCTCTTTCGTTATCCAAACGCGTACAATGTGATTAACACGCGCAAAAGCCTGATCAACATCGAGAGCACGAACCGGTTTTTGCGCAATTACTTTGTTCTGTTCAACAACAGCGAGTTTGTGTTAAACGACCGTATTACCTACTCCTACCGGGATTTTTACTCAAATTACTTTCATTATGAGGACGTCGGTTTTGACGAATGGTACGCGGGCATTAAGAGCGGCGTCTACCAAAACGGCGTAGTCGGTGTCTCGCGGGCCGCTTTGGCGCGCCAGCTGACGGGGGGCGGCGCGGCGTCCGTGATGGAGAGCTGCGAGGTCGTCACGTTTTTGCAGCCGCTCGTGTCCTCGGACGCGCGGGTTGGTTGTGTGATGTTTTTGATTGACAACCGCGAAATCTCGCGGATGCTCTCCCGGACGGAGCTCAGCGGAGGCGGCTTCGCGTTTATCGTGGACGGATTTGGCACGCCGATCAGCTATGCCGCGGATACAGCCGCGTTTGACCCCGCCGTGATCCCAGAGGTGCTCTCCGGGATCGGGGGGGCGACCGCGGGGGGCGCGGACGGCGCAGGCGTTGTAAGCGGAGCGGGGGGCATTGGCGGCGTCGGCGGCGCAAGCGGCGCAAACGGAGCGGGCGGCGCGCCCGGGCGCTTTATGATGGACGGCAGGGAAATGCTCGTGAGCCGCGTCACCTCCGCCTATAACGGCTATCACTACGTCGGCGTGCAGCCGATCAGCGCCGTCCACGCGAAGGCCGACTACATCAAAAATACGCTGGTCGTCTATCTGTTCGTCTCGTCGCTGTCGGGCCTTCTCGTCTCCTTTTACATGGCGCGGCGCAGCGCGCGGCCCGTCGCGGAGATCGTGCGCGACATCGGGAGCGGTACGGCGCAGCTCCGATACGACACAGAGCCGTTCGCGCTGATCAGGACCGCGTTCTCCCGGCTGGCCACGAGCAACCGCTCCCTGACGCAGGCGATCGACCGGCAGAGGCCGATTCTGCGCGCGGCGTTGATCGGCCGCCTGCTGCGTGGCGAGTTCAGCCCCGGCGACGGGGCGGACCAGCTCCTGTCCGTCGCGGACGTCGCGGACATCGCGAGCGCGTCCGGGTGGTTTTGCGCCGTGCTGTTCCAATACCGCGGCGACATTCTGTCTCTCGACGGCGCGTCCCCGTCGGAATCCTCCGCGGCGCCGGAAAACAACGCGTTTTTGCGCACGGTACATGAGACGCTCGCCGAGCTGTTCGGGCCGGAGGCGCTTGTATGCGATATTGACGAGGAAAAGGCCGCGCTGATTTTACACGGCGGCAGGAACGGCGGCGAGAGGGCCGACGCCGCGGACGGCAGAGCGTGGACGGAAATCCGGGAGCGCGTCTCCGCGCTGTGGGAGCGGCTCGCGGAGCGCACGGCGCACGGCGTGTTTGTCTCGGTCGGCGGCATTGCGGATTCCCTCACGGACGTCTCCCGCTCCTATGAGCAGGCGCGGTCCGCGCTGAACTTCCACATCTTCCGTCCGGGCGATACGGTGCTCTACTATGACGGCGGGGACGCGCGGGCGGCCACCTATTACTTCCCGCAGGACATACGCAACCGCCTGACGAGCGCGATCCGCTCCGGCGACCACGACGGCGTGCGAAAGCTGCTGCACGGCCTGTTTGAACGGAACGTCATGCGCATGGAGCTGCCGCTCAGTATGCAGCGCATGTTCCTGTACGACCTGCTCGCGTTTGCGACGCAGCTCGCGGGGCAGCTCTCGATGATCTCGGAGGAGTATCAGGAGCTCTCGGAGACGCTGAACCGGATCGAAAAGGTCGGGGACCTCGCGCGCATCAACCTGATCTACACGCTGTATGTCAAGCTGTGCGAGGGCGTCACGGCGCGCCGGGAGTGGCACAAGGCCGGCGCGATCGACGGCATTGAGTCGTTCGTGCGCCGGAACTTCGCGGACCCGCAGCTCTCGCTCGCGCTGGTTTCGGAAAAATTCAACATCAGCGAGGCGTACCTCTCGCATGAGTTCAAGCAGCGCACAAACGTGAACTTTTCCACATTCGTCGAGCGTCTGCGCATGGAGCGCGCCGAGTCCCTGCTCGCGAATACGGACCTGCCCGCCCGCGAGATCGCGCGGCGGACGGGCTACTACGCGACGACGACCTTCTGCCGCGCGTTCAAACGCGTATACAGCATGAACACCGGCGACTACCGGCGGCTGTACCAGCAAAGGGCGGCGGATGGCGCGCCGGAATCAAAAGCGCCGCCGACAGACAGCGTCGGCGGCGCGAATACCGTGGATGGCGCGTCGGTTAATTGAATACCCACACGTCGTCAATGCCATTTTCAATCAGCATTTTGTTCAGTTCGCCCGTGTGCGCGGACAACTCGCGCATATTATACAGATGGACCCCCATCTGATTTGCGCCAAAGCGAGCCCTGTCCGGCTCGGTCGGCGCCGTTACGTTGTCGTCGTCAAGGGTTGCGAGGACCTTTTGAGCCCTTTCGATCGCCGCGTCGAGATAGGTGAGATACGCTTTTTTATCGGGAAGCGTTTCGGCGGTGGCTTCCATCCACGCGCCATACGGCAGCTTGGATGAAAAATCCGGGTCTTTGTAACCGCGGGCGAGCTGCCAGTCTATGAAAACGGCGAGATGATAGGCTATACGACTGGGAATATAGTATACGTTTCCGTGCGGCTCCTTCCACTTGCTCTCCGGGAAAGCCTCGGCAATCCCCCTCACAGTTGCGAACGCTGCGTTGTACTGAGTTTTGAGATCATTTGCTAAACCAGACATCATCGTTCCCCCTTAACAAAGAATTATTTTCCACGCATACTTACTACTATGAGTTTAGCACTTCCGGCTGCCCAAATCAAGGAAAGGAAATAGTAGTTTCACCCGCATAAGTTCAGTTCCTGTCAAAGCCAATCTCCAAGCCTCTTAACGCGGCCTCAATATTACCGAGTATCGCGCCTTCTGTTCTGCCTTCTGTCCGGCTTTCTATTCTGACTTTTTCTAATACTGACACTGGCGGCGCCTCCTCACTACTTTTCCATCAATGCCCGAACCTCATCAGCGGTCAGGCCCGTGTCCTCGACGATTTCATCAATGGAGTGATTGCGTTTTAACATTCGCAATGCAAATTCCCTTGCGGCCTGTTTTTGAGCTTTTTTCTCAATAGCTTTTTTCATACCTGCTTGGCGGATACGCTCGCTTGCTTCCATGCGGAGTTCGTCAAGTAAATCCGGGTCGGCCAACGCTTGTTTGAATCGGGTTTCAAACTGCTGAAATCCGGGGTTCGTGCTTGCAAAGCGGTCAAGTCTTGGATCCATTT
>JAITSR010000391.1 GCA_031287655.1 Clostridiales bacterium | reverse complement strand
CGCGGGCAGGGCGTGTTCCGCAGCGACGACGGCTGTCAGACATGGGTTCACACGGGTATGATCCTCGACACGCCCGGAACGCGCGCGGACGACGCGAGCATCGGCAATCACGCGGACGTGCTCGTACTCGGCGAGAACGCGTATATCTTCTATTTTACGCATCCGCCAAGGCCGAAGGACCGGCCGCGCGAAGCCCCGGTCGATCCCAGACTGAGGTACACGTTCATTCAGGTCGCGCGCCTGCACAGGAGCGGGGATACGCTCGTCTGCGACCGCGACGAGACCTTTGATTTTTTGCTGCCAAACCCCTATTCCGGCGAGTAAAGCCGCGCGACGGCGCTGCGACCGCGCCCGGGAGGCGGCCCCTCCCCGCACGGCCGCAGCCTGTCTCTTTTTTGCCGCGCCGCGCTAGGTCGGCTTGTCTTGGAGGCCGCGCACGGGAGTCTGCTTATCCTGAAGGTAGCTTCCGGGCGTCTGCTCGGTCGTCTGCTTGAACTGCCGGATAAAGCTCGATGTGTGCAGATATCCGACCATCTCGGCCACCTCGGCCACCGAATACTCCCCGCTCTCGAGAAGCTGCCGCGCGTAAAGCATCCGGCTGCGCTGGATGTATTCGGTGATCGAAATCCCCACGCGCGACTTAAACTGGTGCGAGAGGTTCGAGACGGTCATATTCATGTCCGCGGCCAGCATTTTGATCGAAAAGTCCGGGTCGGAAAAGCGCGCGTCGATCTCCGCGATCGCGTCGCCGAGGTTCTCCGGACGCCCGCCGCGCCGCTTTTTTTCGGGAGCGGCCGCCGTCGCGGCGAGTGTGCCAGCTCCGCGGCCCCGGCCTTGGGATGCATCATATACGACGATCTCGCCGGGCGCGAGGGAGGCTTTGTAAGCGATCGCAAGCTCCGCTTCCGACAGGCTCCGCCGCAGAAAAACGATGGATTGGCAAAGCCCGCCCATCGCGACCGCCGCCCGCACACCCCGCGCGCCGACGGCGCGGAGCAGCGCCTCGGCCGCCATGCGCGTCCCCTCCGCGCCGTCCGCAGCCTCGGATACGACCAGAATAAAGCGGTTCTGTTCGAGCGAGTGAATGATGTGGCAGGAGAGCGGCTTCGGAAGCCGCCCCACCGCTTCCGCGACGGCGGACATCGCCGCCCCTGAATTTGCGGCGCGATTTACGGGACCCGCATCTGCTGCGCGGGGATTTGCGGCATCCGAATTTGCGGCATCCGAATTTGCGGCGTCCGAATTTGCGGCGTCCGAATATGCGGCCGCGCCGTCGACGGAAACCGCGAGGACCTTGAGGATCAGCACGCGCAGACCGTGTTCCGAAAAGAGCGGCCAGACGCCTTCGCGCTCGTTTTTTTCGGTCGGCGCGCCGCTCAGCAGATCAATCAAAAGCCGCTCCCGCTGAAATTCGAGATTGCTGTTGTAGAGTTCGAGCAGCGCGCTGCGGCCTTTCTCGATCAGGGCCGTCTCGTCCTCGTCTTGGAGGCCGATCGCGCGAAACGATTGCGAGAGCCTTCCGATCGGGCGATAGCTGAGCTTGCCGGCATACAGGACGGAGCCCGCGCCAAGCAGCAGGAACAGGCCGAATACGGCGGCGCAGACCTGCTGCATCCGAACGACGTTTTCGAGCAAGTACGTCTGCAAAATGATTGTCGTATAGGTCAGGCCGGTCTCGGGGGAGACGGAGCGATAGCCATACGCGCGCGTGCCGTCGTCCGTTTTGAGTTCTTCCCACCGGTCCTTGTCCAACGCCGCGGCGGGGTTCAAAAAGCCGGGGCTGTCGGCGGAGGAATAGACGATTTGCCCGTCCGCGCTCTCGATGATCGTTTGAACCGCGCCCCCCGGAGCGAGGTTCAGAATACGCGAAATTGCGCTGCGCGGGATCAAAAACATCAGAATCGGACGCTGCCCCGGACCGATGTCGTCGCGCCGGACGGGCACGAGATAGGTGGAGATGCGGTTGTTTCCGATATATGTTGAGACGACCGGACTGTCCCCGATCCAATCCGGGGCGTTCAGCGCCGCGGGCAGCGCGCGGAAACGGGCGGAATCCCAGCCCTGATACGGGTAGATTTTGTTGAAAAGGATGTCGGGGTCATAGGTGGCGCGGGACGAGAAGAACAACTCCGCGTCGCTCCGGCAGAACAGCACCTCCCCGACAAACTGGTTTGTGGACGCAAACTCGTTCAGATAGCGCATGATGTCAAATTCCGCGCCGGGGCTTGCGCCGCGGTAAGAATCGCGAAAGTACTGGTTGAGGCTCACCTGCGCGGCAAAGCTGTTCAGCTGTTTGATCTGGGTGTCAAACGCCATTTGGATTTGTTAAGATACAAGCATACCGCTCTCAAGCGTATCCCTGCCGTACTGCTGCAGATTGAGGTATGTCGTAACCGCGAACGCGATCAGCGGAAGCGTCAGCAGCGCCGCGAACGTGCCTGTGAGCCGAACGATCAGCTTTTTTCGCATGAAACCCCCTTGACAGTGAGTCTAAGCAGATTATACAATGACTATAGACAGATTATACAATTTCTATAAATTATGCGCAAGCGAATTGGAGGCAACTATGGATACAATAACAGCCATTTCTCAAAGAAGGAGCATAAGAAAATTTCTTCCCAAGGAAATAGACAATAAAACCATCGAAAAAATACTGGAAGCCGGTATTCTGGCCCCATCTGCAAAAAATACTCAACCATGGAAATTTGTTGTTATAACCAATAAAAATAAGGAAGGGATGCTCAATGCTCTGAAAAGCGGTATAGAGATTGAGAAATCCGGCAATGGATTATACAAAGGCGAAATCGCCAAATCATTTATAAATGGGGCGGAGTATACGTTAAAAATAATGGAAGAAGCGCCTATTACGATATTTGTCATAAATACCGGCAATAAAATACTGTTCAATCGCAGCTATGGAGAAGTATTTACGGAAATGGCAAATGTGCAATCTATCGGCGCTTCGATTCAAAATATATTACTCGCCTCTGGGGAATATGGTATAGGCAGTTTATGGATTTGTGATATATTTATTGCCTATAAAGAATTATGTAAATGGTTAAATACGGACCAACAACTTGTAGCCGCAATATCATTGGGTTATCCAGATGAAAATCCACCGCCGCGCCCCAGAAAAGGAATGGGGGAATTAGTAGAATGGCGATAAAAATTGTATGAAACATGGCTGACAAAAAGGGCGCTTCCAAGAGCTGAAACGGCGACACAGGGAGACAAAACCTCGGCCTTGACGAATCGTTCCCTTGCTCAATATAATAGAGGGGCGGCGTTATAGCGCGGCGCGGCACAATATGCGGCGCGCCGCAAAGCGGGCGCGGGAGGGGCGATACGATAATGACGACATATCTGGTGACAGGCGGCGCGGGTTTTATCGGTTCCAACTATATTTTATACATGTTAAAAAAGTACGGCGCGCAGATTCGGGTGATCAATCTGGACGACCTGACCTACGCGGGAAATCTTGAAAATCTGGAAGAGGCCTCGGGGCTCCCGAATTATTCGTTTGTAAAAGCGGATATTTGCGACCGCGCCGCGGTGGAGTCCGTGTTTTCCGACTGCGGGATCGATTGCGTTGTTCACTTTGCGGCGGAGAGCCACGTCGACCGGAGTATCAAATCCCCCGACGTCTTTGTACGGACAAACGTGCTGGGTACGCAGACGCTGCTCGACGCGGCAAAAAAGAGCTGGGAGCGCCCGCAGAAGGCGGTGGAGTCCGACGGCCCGGCCGCGGGCGCAAAGGCCGCCGAAGCTGCTGAAACCGACGGCGGCGGGTGGGCGCATGGAAAAAAATTCGTCCACGTCTCGACGGACGAGGTCTATGGCGCGCTCGGCGCGACCGGCTTTTTTACGGAGGAGACGCCGCTCGACCCGCACAGCCCGTATTCCGCGACGAAGGCAGGTTCCGACCTGCTCGTAAAAGCCTATTGGGACACCTACCGGATGCCCGTGAACATCACGCGGTGCAGCAATAACTACGGCCCATATCAGTTCCCGGAAAAGCTGATCCCGCTGATCATTCGCAACGCGCTGAACGGCCTTGCGCTGCCGGTGTACGGCGACGGCCTTCAGGTGCGGGACTGGCTCTACGTCGGGGACCACGCGCGGGCGATCGACCTTGTCGCGCGGAACGGCAGACCGGGCGAGGTCTACAACATCGGCGGGAATAATGAAAAGTTCAACATCGACATCGTCCGCACGATCATCGCGACGCTGCGCGAACTTCTGCCGGATCACGACCCGCGCAGGGCCGCGGTTTCAGAGGACCTGATCCGTCACGTTGAGGACCGGAAGGGGCATGACCGCCGCTACGCGATCGACGCGCAAAAAATTCGCGGCGCGCTCGGCTGGGAACCCGAAACGGACTTTTCGGACGGAATCCGCCGCACGGTTCGGTGGTATCTGGAGCATGAGGCATGGGTCCAAAACGTGACAAGCGGCGCATACGTCGGCTATTATCAGGAAATGTACGGCGACAGAAAGGAACAGTCATCATAAATATGGCGAAACAAAAGAAGCGGATTCTCGTTGTGGGGCACAAGGGGATGCTCGGGACGGACCTGCTGGCGCTGCTTCGCGGCGGCGAGGCCGGAGCGGGCGGCGGGAGCGCCGCGCCGGACGGCGGTGAAATTGAGTATGAGGCCGTCGGCGCGGACATCGGCGAAATCGACATCACAGACATCAACTCGGTCCTGCGCTGCGTGCGCGGCATCCGCCCCGACATTCTGATCAACTGCGCCGCGTACACAAACGTGAACGGCTGCGAAACGGAAACGGAGCTCGCGTATCAAGTAAACGCGCTCGGCCCGCGCACTCTGGGCGTCGCTTGTGAGGAACTCGGCGCGCCGATCGTCCACATCAGCACGGATTATGTGTTCAACGGGAAAAAGGCCGCGGCCGCGGGCCGTTTGCCGTCGGGCGCGGATCATCCCGCGGCGGTCGCCGGCGGCCCGCCTGAGGTCGGCGGCTATGAGGAATGGGACGCGACCGATCCGCTCAGCGCCTATGGAAAGACCAAACTCGCGGGCGAGCTGAATCTTGGGTTCGTGACAAACCGCGCCTACATCGTCCGGACGCAGTGGCTCTACGGCGTCCACGGCAAGAATTTTGTCCGCACGATGCTCGGCCTCGCGAAGGACCGCAAAGAAGTGACCGTCGTCAACGACCAATTCGGCTGTCCGACCTATTCAAAGGACTTGGCGGGGGCGATCATCCGCCTGATCGGTTCGCCCGTCTACGGTCTCTATCACATTACAAACAGCGGCGTCACAAGCTGGTATGAGTTCACGCGTGAGATTTTCCGGCAGGCGGGCATCCCGGAGCAAAACGTGAGCGTGCGGCCCTGCGCGACGTCGGAGTACCCGAGCCCCGCGGCGCGCCCCGCGTATTCGCCGCTTGCGAACACGAACTGGGAACGCGGCGGCTTTGCGCCGATGCGGCCTTATCAAGAGGCCCTCGCAGACTATTTGAAGGAAGCAATGCCGTGATAGCAAATTGAATGAAAAAATGCCGCGATAGCGCGGCGATGGATAGGATAATGTGTACGCGGATAGATAATGCGCGGTAACGATAGCGAAGGGGCGGAGGGGGACGGTCGTCATGATGAAATGCGAACAGTTTTACCGAAACGAGCTTGTGCGGCTGGACAGCTATGTGTTGGGGCCGCAGCCCCGGGAGGAGAACAGGAGGCCGAGACCCGCCGTGATTATCTGCCCCGGCAGCGGGTATGTGCGCTGCGCCGAGGTCGAGTCCGAAGCGATCGCGCTGCAATTCGCGGCGGCCGGTTTTCACAGCTTTGTGCTGTGGTATTCGGTCAGCGAGCTGCGCACCGCGCCGCTGTGGCCGGAGCCGCTGCTTGACGCGGCGTGGGCCGTGGACTTTGTGCGCGGGCGCGCGAACGAGTGGTCTGTGCGAAAAGACGGCGTGTTTCTGGTCGGCTTCTCTGCGGGCGGGCATCTCGCGGCTTCGCTCTGCGTCCATTGGGCGCGCCCGGAGGTCCGCTCCGCGTATCCGCTGTCAAGGCCGGACGGTTCGATTTTGGGCTATCCCGTGATCACGTCCGGCGAATACGCGCACCAAGGCTCGATCGACAGCCTGACCGCGGGGGACCCCGACTTGCTCAAGCTCGCGAGGCTCGAGGACTTTGTGGGGCCCGACACGCCGCCGGCGTTCCTCTGGCACACGTTTACGGACGAGGCCGTTCCCGTGCAAAACAGCCTGCTGTACGCCGCCGCGCTCGCAAAACACGGCGTGCCGTTTGAACTGCACGTCTTCCCCGAGGGGCGGCACGGGCTGTCGCTCGCAAACCCGGAGACGGGCTGCGAGGCTTCGCCGAACAACCGCCACATGGCGCGGTGGCTCGACCTGTGCGCCGAGTGGATCAAGCTGCGCGCCGGAGAGCCGTTTTAGCGCCATATGCGCGCGACGGGTGGTAAAGCCGCCGTAGCCGGTTGAAAACAGAGCCGTATTGTGTTAATGTTTTAGAGGATTCTTACAAAAGATAAAAGAGGTGCTTGCTTTGGCTCTGCGTCAGGACATCGGAATTGACCTCGGGACAGCGTCTGTCCTCGTCTACATAAAAGGGAAGGGGATTGTTTTACAGGAACCTTCCGTCGTCGCGATCGACAAAAACACAAATCGGCTGCTCGCCGTCGGGGAAGCCGCGCGAAGCATGATCGGTCGGACGCCCGGCAACATCGTCGCGATCCGCCCGCTGCGCGACGGCGTGATTTCGGATTACGACATTACGGAGCGAATGCTCAAATACTTTATCAACCGGGCGCTCGGCGCCGGGGTGAAGCGGCTGTTCAAGCCGCGGATCATGGTCTGCGTCCCGAGCGGCGTCACGGGCGTCGAACGGCGGGCGGTGATCGACGCGGCCATGCAGGCGGGCGCGCGCAAGACCTATTTGATCGAGGAGCCGATCGCGGCGGCGATCGGCGCGGGGATCGACATCTCAAAGCCCTCGGGCAGTATGGTCGTCGACATCGGCGGCGGGACGACTGATATTGCGGTGATCTCGCTCGGCGGCATCGTCGTGAGCGCGTCGATCAAGGTCGCGGGCGACAAGTTTGACGACGCGATCACAAAATATATGCGGCGCAAGCACAATGTGATGATCGGCGAACGCTCGGCGGAGGAACTGAAAATCAACATCGGGACCGTGTATGAGCGCGTGCAGGAGGTCGAGATGGACATTCGCGGGCGCAACCTCGTGACCGGCCTGCCAAAGACGATCGCGGTATCCTCCTATGAGATCATGGAGGCCCTCGAGGAACCTGTCGCGAGCATCGTCGAAGCCGTCCACAGCGTTTTGGAGCGGACGCCGCCGGAGCTCGCGTCGGACATCTCCGACCGGGGGATCGTGCTGACGGGCGGTGGGAGCCTGATCTACGGGCTCGACAAGCTGCTCGAGGAAAAGACCGGAATCCATGTGATGATCGCCGAGGACGCGATCTCGTGCGTCGCGCTCGGGACGGGCGAGGCGCTGAATGATATGGAGAAGATCGAGCAGAGCATGTTGAACGCCGAGAACAATTTGGAAGGATAAGTCTGAAAGTCATCTTTGGATTGTATGTCTGAAACCGAACGGCTGGGCGCGCTGATCGCCCGCGCATATCAAATTATCGGCCGTGAGACGCCGCTTCCCGCGGACTGCGGAAAACTGTGCGGCGCGGCCTGCTGCCGGGACGGCGGCGATCAGACCGGCACGCCTGATTTTGGCGGCGGTGCGTCTGGTATGGACAGTGATGCGTCCGGCTCTGACGGCGACGCGCCTGATTTCGGCGGCGACAACGGTTCAAACGAGACGCCCGGCGGCGGCGAGCCGTCTGGTGACGACGAGGCTGCCCCCGACGCGCTCGGTATGCTGCTGTTTCCGGGAGAGGCCGACGCGCTTTTCGGCGTGGAAGGCTTCCATATCTCCCGAATCCGCTATCTGGACAGCCGGGTCTGGTTTCTCGTATGCGAAGGGACGTGCGAACGCAGGCTTCGGCCGCTTGCGTGCCGAATCTTCCCGCTTGCGCCCCATGTGGGCGGCGACGGCGCGGTGAGTGCGCTGCCCGACCCGCGCGCGCGGCGCATGTGTCCGCTTGCCGACGGGGAGTTTCTTCAGCCGCGCTTCCGGCGGGCCGTAGGCAAGGCGTTGCGGGCGCTCGCGCAGGAACCCAAAATGCTGGAATTTATGCGGCTCATCTCCGCGGAACTGGACGAACTGCGCCGTTTTATGTGACCGGCGGTCGTCTCACCACCTCTCGGCGCCCCGCGTCGCCCCACGGCGCGAAAGCGCCGCCGTTTTACCGAATTATCGCCGCGCCGCCGGCTTCGCCCCGGCGGATCGCCCGATACCACAGCCAGAACACGAGCCCGCCGATAAAAGAGAGCGCGGCGATCAGCAAAAACATCCGCTCGAGACCACAGCGGTCACTCAAAACGCCAAACGCGATCCCGCCGACCACGCGCGAGCCGATCTTCGAGCACAGATTGTTCATCGTCTGACCGGTCGCGCGCAGCTCCTTTGGGATATTGTCGTTCATGTATGTGATCACGCTGTAGCTTATCGTCACAAAGCAGAAGCCGTG
>JAITSR010000224.1 GCA_031287655.1 Clostridiales bacterium | reverse complement strand
AACAGGAGACTGGCGTGAAACCGTCCGTTTCGCACTTTTAGGGAGGTTCGCGTGAAACAGTCCGTTTCACGCTTCGAGGGGAACCCTATGGTTCCCCCCGATTCCCCCTTCCTTCACAGCGGGAGAGGGGCGATCCAGAAACCAGCGGGAGACATCGGCTCCAATCCATGGAACCGATGCCCCTCTCCACACCCCAACTCCATTTCGTCGCTATTTGTGACGGAGCGGAGCGACTACATGGAGGTTTATATGGATACACAGAAATTGACGGAGGGGCTCCGCGCCCTCGCGCCCTCCGAGTTGGAGTGGAAATTTGCGCTTTACGCCGCGGGCAAGAGCCGCGACGGGGTCGAGCTCGAATGGAATCAATGCGGAATGGACGGCCTCGCGTCTTGGGTCGGAACAGTGCGCGACTCGCTGCTAAAAAAGCCGGTCGCCGAAAAGCCGGTCGCAGACTATTCGCCGTTCCTGTCCGACAAAGAGAATATCGCCGCGCTGGAAGCCTCCGACGAGATCATCCGCCAGAAGATGACGGACCTCTGCGTCGACATTCGGAACGCGCCCCGCCGCGCGCCGGAGGATTTCGTGTCCGGCGCGCTGTCAAAGCCCACGGGCTACGCGTTTTACGCCGAAGTGCCGCCCGCCCTCGCCCCCGCCTCGCAAACCACCGCGTTCTCCGGGTCGGCGTCCGCAGCGCCGTCGCCTATTCCCTCCGCCGCGCAAACCACCGCCGCGCCGTTCGCGGGCGCCGTGCTTTTTCTGCGCCGCGCGAATCCCTTTCTGACGGGCGCGTCACGGCTCTGCGTCGGGCGGGGCGGCGAGGTCGCCGAGACGGACAAGCCCGTGCTCAAGCTCGCGCCGTCAGCCGACTTTTTGCTGCTGAACGGCGTGTGCTATTTCTTTTCGTCCGGCGTTGAAAAGGACTTTGAGTTGGAAAACAGGCATTTTGCGATCGCCGCAAAGCGCCTTGCGACAATCGCCGAAGCGGGTCTCGTGTCGGATATGGAGGCGCTTGAAAAGGCGGCCTACGCGCCGCGGAACGCGCGCAAATTCGCGACCTTCGACAAAGAGATACTCGGGTATATCGCGCGCCTGCCGATCGTGGAGCGCGAGGAATTTCTCGCTACATTCGGCGTGACGGTCGACAGCGGCGGCAAAATGGACACGGCCGACGCGGAACAGTGCGAGCTGATCATTGACCTTTTGTGCTGCCGGAGCTGCCTTGACCCGCTCGGGCGGCTGTCCACGGGCAGCAACATCACGGTCCGGCAATAGAGGGGCGCGGTGACCGTTATCCTGATTATTTGAACAAATTAAGCGGGCAAATCAGCGAAGCGGAAGCGAAGGCAACGCTGGCGCAGACAAAGGAGGCGTTCAAATGGCTGTTGACGTTGAAGCAGTAAATACTGCGGCGAAAGACTATGCGGATATTGTCCGAAGCGTTATGCCGGTCGATAAGGCAGTCTTGTTCGGTTCTTATGCAAAAGGGAATGCGACAGAGCTGAGCGATGTGGATGTTTGCTTCTTTTTAAGTGATTTTGGCGGGAAGCGCCGGGTAGAAATTCTCAAAGAACTAATCGATCTAACGCGTGGTCATAAAGACGTTTTCTTTGAGCCTACTGTTTTTCCGACATCGGAAATCCATCGCGGAAACCCATTCGTCAATGAAATCTTGCAAACAGGGCGCGAAATTTAGCGCGGAAGCGGCGGGAGTGTGCAGTTCCGCACTCTCGCCGCTTCCGCAGCATCAGGCATCAAGGAGACCGCGATGAAAATCACGAAGCTGACGACGTTCCATATCCCGGAATACCCGCTTTCCATGTTTTTGCGCGTCGATACGGACGAGGGGCTGTACGGCCTCGGCGAGTCGACGAACCAGCCGCTCGTGGCGGCGTGCGCGGTTCACGATTTTTGCGCGCCGGAGGCGCTTGGCAGGGACTGCGGCGAAATTGAGCTGATCTGGCGGCGGCTGTATGAAAAGGTGAATTTGCAGGGCTCGGCGGGGGCGGAGATGCGCGCGCTTAGCGCTCTCGATTTCGCGCTCTGGGACCTTTTGGGCAAGGCCTGCAAAAAACCGCTCTGGCAGTTGCTCGGCGGCAAGGTGCGCGACCGCGTGGCGATCTACAATACCTGCGGGACGCACAACGGGCGCATCCGCTCCCGTCCCGACGACGAATGGTTTCGGGAGGACGCGGGTACGCTCGCCGAGGACTTGCTCAAAAGCGGGATTCACGCGATGAAGATTTGGCCGCTCGACCGGTTTTCGCGGGCGACAAACGGCCAGTCGATCTCGGAGGCCGACATTCGCGCGGGCTTTTTGCCGCTCAAGAAAATCAGGGACGCCGTCGGCGACGATATGCAGATTTGCCTCGAACTCCACAGCCTTTGGAATCTGCCGAGCGCGATTCGCATCGCAAAAGAGGCGGAGCGGTACAACGTAAAATGGATCGAGGACCCGATTCTTGTGGACGACGTCGGGAACCTGCGGCGGCTTCGGGAAAAGATCAGCGTGCCGCTGCTCGCGAGCGAGCGCCTGTGCTCTATGGCGCAGTATCTCCCGCTGCTCTCCTGCGGCGGGGCGGACATTGTGATGGTGGATTTGAGCTGGATGGGCGGCCTGACGGAGGGCAAAAAGGTCGCGGCGCTCGCGGACGCGTTCCGCCTGCCCGTGACGACGCACAACTGCGGCGGGCCGGTGCTCACAAAGGCCTGCGCGCATTTTAATCTCGCGACTTACAACGCGATCGAGATGGAGACCGTGCGCGCGAGTTATTGGTCTTTTCCCGAGATTACGGACACGGATTTTGACATAAAGGACGGGTCGATCTTTCCGGGGGATGCGCCGGGCTTGGGGCTCGAGTTCCACGGGGACATCCTCGGGCGCGACGGCGTCACGAGCCGCGTATCGGGCCGCGGCCACGGCGGCTGACCCGGCCGCGCGGTAAAATATATCGGTAAAAATCATCGGAAAACACACTGGTAAAGCACGATTATAAAGGAGATTCTTATGCTGCTTGAAAACGGTTCAAAACTGGTTATGATCGGCGATTCCGTGACGGATTGCGAACGGGCGAGGCCGGTCGGCGAGGGGCTGTTCGAAGGGATCGGCAGGAGCTATGTCTCCGTCGTCGCCGGGCTCTTGGATTTTGCGTATCCCGATGCGCGCCTTCGCGTCGTCAACATGGGTACGAGCGGGGACACGACCCGGAACCTCGTCGCGCGCTGGCAGACGGATGTGCTCGACCTTGCGCCCGATTGGGTCTCCGTGATGATCGGGATCAACGACGTGTGGCGGCAGTTCGATTCGCCGCTCCTGACAGAGCAGCACGTCCTGCTCGACGAGTATGAGAAAAATCTGGAAACGCTGGTCTCGAGCACGTTGCCGCATACAAAGGGCATGATCCTGATTTCGCCTTACTATATGGAACCCAACGCGGCCGATCCGATGCGCGCGGCGATGGATCGATACGGCGCGGCGATGGCGCGTGTCGCGGCGGCGCACAAACTCCCGTTCGTCGATACGCAGGCGGTTTTCAACGAAAAGCTGCGGCATGTACACGCGAACGCGATCGCGTGGGACCGCGTCCATCCGAACAGCAAGGGGCATATCCTGCTCGCCGCGGCATTCCTGAACGCGGTCGGCTTCGAGTGGCCCAAATAGTCTCGGCGCCCGCGCCGTATACGCGTTGATTCACGCGCAGCCGCGTCCGGCTTACCCGTTCACGCGTCCGACGATAACAAATATAAGTAAGGAAGAAAGAGATTCAG
>JAITSR010000175.1 GCA_031287655.1 Clostridiales bacterium | reverse complement strand
TTCTGCTCCGGCTTCCCTTTCCGAAAGCATATCCGAAACCGGCGGCGCGTCCAAAAGCCCCTCCGGATTTTCCCCCTCGACAGATCTCTGCGTCAGCGCGCCGAATATACCGAATGTTTCCTCATACACAGCCGGGTTGCGCGCCGCGAGCGGAACAAAAATCAGCGCGCAGACCACGAGCGCCGCCCCTGCGAGTATGGCTTTGCGCCGCGTAACGCCGGAAAGCGCGGCAAAGATCAGGGTCACGGGCGTCATCACAACAAAGGTCAAAAAGCCGCTCGAAGAAAGCGAGGTCACAATGATCGAAAACGCGACCGCGACCATCAAAAGCGAGACACCGCTCTCAATCAGGGTTGAAAGCCGCGCGTTGGCCAGAGCGGACGGCGGCAAAGACGAAGCGGACGGGGCAGACGGGACGGACGGGACGGGCGAAGCGGACGAAGACGACGAGGCGGAGCGGTGCGGCGGGACCGGGGCCGGAACCGGGACCGGGGCCGGAGAGGCGGACGAAACGAAGCGGCGCGGCGCGGCTGACGTGGCCGGGAACAGGAGCCGCGCGAAGAAAATCGCGAACAACACGCCGCCAAAGCCGCTCAAATAGTTGATATTGCCAAACGTCGACGTAAATGCCGCCGCGTCGGTCGCCCGCGCGTTTACCGGAATCCCGAGGACCGCTTTTATGATCGCGGTGTCAATCATCCGGACACCGAGGAAATTCAAAAGGGAGATCAGCGCGTTCACAATCCCTACTATATATAAAGGAACGAGGAACAGCGTCCGGCGCGGGCTCTTTGAAAATATGTGGAAACCGAAGAAAAACAGGAAGCAGTAACAGACGTGCTCAAGCGTGCCGTCGAGCATATAGACAAAACCGTTCAACGCGACGGCTTTATAATCCGAAAAGAAGAAGGAGAGCAGGAGCAGCGCGCAAAGGGCCGCAAGCAGCGCGTCGTAGGCCGTCAGCTCAAAGGCGTATACAGGGACGGCCGCGGAGGCGGGGGAAGACGCGGCGGACGCGAACAGCTTGTAACAAAAGATCAGAAGGAGCGCGCCGACGAGCAGGTAGATCATCCACATTTTGACATGCGTAAACGTGTCGGTCATTGTCCCGGTGTCGGCGGTCGTCGTGTTCGTGATCACCGGGCTCACAAAATCGAGACGCACCATGCGAAAGACAAGCGGAGCCACGGAGAGCGTCAGGACGGCGAGATACGTCGTCAGCGCGTCAAGCCGATTGCCCGAACGCGCCGCCTGCGCCTGCCTGTATTGTTTTAGCTTACTTTTCTTGGACATCGCGGTTTTTGTGCGTCCCCTTCGTGCGTTTCCTTTGTGCGACCTCTTTGTGGGCCCCATTGCAGACCCCATCGTTTTTGATCAGGCCATATGACTGAAATAGTAATCCCAAATCCGCTGCGAGCCTTCGGCGTCGCCGAGCTGCTCCAGACTGTAGGTAAGCGCGCTGATAAAATCCTCGTCCCGCGCGAGCAATGGATACAGCTCGAGTGTGCGGCGCGCGTGCCCTACCGCTTCTTCCATGCGATCAAGGTTCATCGCGCAGACAGTCATTTTTAGTTCGAGCACATACGCGTCCGGATAGACCGGGAGCAGGCGCTCATAGATCGCATACGCCTCCTCGAAGCTGCGCGATTTAAACAGTTCGTTCGCTTCCTCATACTCGGCGTAAAAGGTTTTGTGGCGCTCCTGATCCTGCTGCGACACACCGACCGCGACCAGAAGCGCGACGATGAAGCAGAGGCATATCAACAGGAACAGATTCTTTTGCGTCGCCGCGTTCAGTTTCATAAGCACATACTTCCCCGATATTTGCGTCCCGGCCCGATATGCAACCGACCATAGAACCGTCAGCCGAACCGACCGTATCAGTGTAATGGAAAAGGGGCGAAAAGTCAACGCGTCGAAATGATGATATATACCTTGCTCTGGCCGCTTATCAGTGGGATAATAGCTGAATTAGCAAATCAGCGACACATAGGAGAGACTAGCGTGAAACAGTCCGTTTCACGCTTCGAGGGGCGCCCTATAGTTCCCCCGTCCTTCACCGAGGGAGAGGGGATTCCCCTCTCCACACCCCAACTCCATTTCGTCACTATTTGTGACGGAGCGGAGCGACTACATGGAGGTTATTATGGCTATTGGAAAGTGCAAAGTTTGCGGAAGCGACATCAACGAACGTATGAAGTTCTGCAGCGCGTGCGGAACGCCAATCGAGCGCCCGATCGCGCCGGAAGCGCCGATGGCGACGATCGCGCCGGAAGCGCCGACGACGCAAACCGGGCCAGTCATGCCGGTTGCGCCGATTATGCCGGTTGCGCAAGAAGCTCCTATAGTGCAGGAGGCGCCTATAGCGCCAACCACGCCGGAAGCGCCTATAGTGCCAGCCACGCCGGAAGCGCCAGTCGCGCCCGTCGTGTCCGCCGCGGCTGCGCCTGTGCCGATTGAGTCCGCTGCGACTGCACCTGTATCGAGTCCATCCGAGCCTGTTTCAATTCCGCCCGCCCCTGCGGTCGTCCCATCGGAGGCCGCCGCGTATGCACCCGCCCCTGCGCTCGTCCCGCCAGCGTCGGCCGCATATGCGTCCGCGGCGGTGGTTGTTCCCCCCGCGCCCGCCGCACCGCCGGTATATGCACCCGCGACAGCTGACGCATCCACGCCCGCCGCGCCGCCGACATATGCGCCCACTGCGGCGGCGGCGGCCCCCGAACCCGCCGTAAAATCCGTAAGCACGCTGCACGCTATGGCAAAGTTGTTTGCAAAGCCGGTTATCGTCGCCGTGGCCGTCGTCATCGCCGCGGCCGTCGTCTGGAATATCGTAAAGCCCGCAAAATACGGGCAGGAAAAGGCGATGCTCTCGATTCAGCAGGCGGACGATACCGTCGTCGTTACGATCAACGGAAAGCAGACCGCCGAAATCGAAGGCTATCAAAGGAGCGCATCCGGGAACTTCGGCAGAAGTCTGGACAATACAAAAGCGATTATACTCGTCGAGGAGGAGCGGAACTCCGGCGATTCAGAAGGTTACGCGCTCTACACACAGGACGGCAAAATGATTGCGGACGGCGTTGTTTCGGCGCAGATTTCCCTGAGCGGCGAGGGCGTCGCGTTCGTTCAGGACGCGGACTTTCGAGCGCGCGTCGGCGAGCTTTGTCTCTATACCGGAGGGAAAACCACGTCGATTACGGTTGATTACAATCTTGACGGCAATCTTATACTTTCTCCAAACGGCAAGACCGTCGCCTACACGATCATGGACGACGACGACGTCGTCGCCTGCTATTATGACGGGAAAACCCATGAACTCGGCGACAATTTAACTCCCGTCGCGGTCGCCGACGGCGCGAAGTATGTCTATTACTACAACAGAAATAACAGCTACTATGTACAGCCCGGCGCGAACAGCGACAAAAAGGAAATGCTCGGAAAGAACGTCATATCCATGCACTTCAACAGGAGTTTGTCTCAGGTCGTGTATTCGGCGCCCGTCGAAAACGCGCAGGGGGCGGCCAATCAGGAAAAGACCTACATAAGCCGGAACGGCGGCGCGAAATCCGATTTGCGGGGTACGTTTCGCGGATTTGTCACGCCAAGCGGAACGGCGGAAAATGATTGGGCCGCGGACGTCGCGTCCTTTG
>JAITSR010000149.1 GCA_031287655.1 Clostridiales bacterium | reverse complement strand
GACGAGCCTCCTCGGCGACATCTATTTTATGATCGGCTACATCCTGATGCTGTACAACAAAGAAACGTTCCCCGAATATTTTCAGAGGGCGAGCGAGCATCTGCCCGAAGGGGCGTCCGTCCGGCTCTGGCACATGATGCGGATCGACAATAACAACATCCTCTCGATGGAGGACAACATGCCGGGCGCTCTGCGGCGCATGGAGCGCGCGATGAGCAGCGCCGCGCCCTATCTGACGCGCGCCGCCGGGCGCATCTGTACGGGCGGCGGCGCCGCGCGCGACAACGGTTTTGCGGAACTTTTTTCCGCGGAGGCCGGTTACAGCACAATGGATTTCGTGTCCGCAAAGCAGCACGCGTTCACCGCGTTTTATGCGGCGCGCGAGGCGCGGCGGCACGACATCGTGTGCAACGCCCGGTTCGTATTCGCGAAAATCGCGTTGATCCAAGGCAACTTGGCCGAGCTTTCGAGCCATGTCGAATTTGTGCGCAACTATATCAACGAACTTGGCGACGTCTCGCTGCGCGATCTGCGGGAGTGCGTCGTAAGCTGGATGCATCTGATGATCGGCGGCTCCGAGGACATCTCCCCTTGGATCATCAACGAATGTACCGGCTGGCGGGAACAGCCCCCGATCAGGCGCGGGCGGGAGCGTTTTTTGTACGCAATCTATCTGACGCGCTTGGGGCGGTATGACGAGCTCCTTGCGCTGCTCGACCGGCTCGAGGAATTTTGCGCGCGGCGCGGGCTTTGGAACGACCGGCTCAACGTCCACATTCTGCGCGCGATCGGCCATATGAAGCTGCAAAACCGGAGCGACGCGCTCGAATCGCTGTGGCTGGCCTACGATATGTCCCATAACAACAACATCGTCGCGCCGTTCGTCGAGTTCGGGACCTGTATGCGCGCGCTGATCGACAACGCGCGGCGGTATCCGGCGGGCGGCCGCGCGTTTGACCCGGTCTGGCTCGACAATGTCTACCGCAAGGTGAACGCCTTTTCCAAGCGGCAGCTCACGATGACAAAAGAGTTTCAAAGAAGGAACTTTGAAAAGTACGTCGGCGCGGGCGGCGATATGAGCGTCCGGGCCGGCGTGACGAGCATGTCCGGCGCGGCGGGCATGACGGGTACGGATGGCATGGCGGGCATATCGGGCGGCATCGGAAGGGGCGGGAACGGCGGCGGCGCGATCGTACAGGGGATCAAGCTGTCCAAACGCGAGCTTGAGATTCTGCACAGCCTGTCGCAGGGACTGACGCGTCAGGACATCGCCGACGCGAGCCAAATCTCTGTCAACACGGCCAAGAGCACGATTACAAACGTCTACAACAAACTCGGCGCGATCAACCGCGCGGACGCCGTGCGAATCGCGGCCTCGCTCGGGATATTGGAGTAGCGGGACGGGGCGCGGGCGCGCCACAGACCTTTTGGCGCGCCACACCCGCATTTTACACCTTTGCGGTCTCGGTGAACAGGTCGAGCTCGCGGCTGCAGACGGCCTCGCGTAGCGCCCGGTCGTGCGACACGAGGATCAGCGCGCCGGGATAGGCTTCCAGCGCCTCTTGCAGCGCCTGCATCGCGTAGACGTCGAGGAAATTCGTCGGCTCGTCGAGCAGCAAAAAGTTCGCGTCCGAATGATACAGCTTCGCAAGACATCCTTTGACGCGCTCGCCGCCCGAGAGCACGCCCGCCTTTTTATGAACGTCCTCGCCCCGGATCCACAGTCTTGACATGTTCAGCCGCACAAAACTCTCCGGGTGGCGGGTCGTCGACATCACGTTTTCAAGCAGCGTCTTATTGTCGTCAAGCGCGTCGAGCCGCTGCGAAAAGTAGCCAAAGCGCACGCCCGGCGCGAGAGTCACGCCCTCGCCGCCCCGCAGGATGTGCTCCAACAGCGAGGACTTGCCGCAGCCGTTTTTTCCGACGATCGCGACCTTCTCGCCGCTCGCAACCGAAAACGAGACGTCCTCAAGCAAAACTCTGCCGAACGGCGCGAGATGCAGGCGCTCGACCCGGACGGGGACCCGGCTGACCGGCAGCTCCCGCGGGTCAAAGTCCACCCGGATGCGCCCCAACTCGCGCGGGCGGGCCGCCTCCGGCAGCTTTTCGATGCGCGTGCGCAGCGCCTGCGCCTTTTTTTCGACGGCGCGGCCCTTGCCGCGGTAAAACGGCGTCATCGGCCCGTTTTGGAACCGCTCCGCGGCCGCGTGCTGCCCTTCCGCGGCGCGCAAGAGCTGCCGCTTTTTTTCCGTGTAAGCGGCGTAGGCCTCCATATCGCTCTCAAATTTTGCCCGCTTCGCGTCCTGATAGTCCGTATACCCGCCTGAAAAGCGCGTGACCTGACCGTCCGCAAGCTCCCATATCTCGCCGCAGAGCTCGTCCAGCAGATAGCGGTCATGGGAAATCAGCAGAAGCGCGCCGGGGAAGCGCTTTAAAAATTGCAGCAGCGCGCCGCGCGTCTCGTCGTCGAGGTGCGATGCCGGTTCGTCCAACAGCAGGAGGTCGGGCCGCTCGGCCATCGCGGCCGCCATGCGCGCGCGGACCCGCTCGCCGCCGCTGTACCCCGTGTTGTCGGTCAGATATACGGCGTCCGAGCCTTCCATCTGCGACATGAAAAAGCGGCTGCCGTGCGCCGCGACGCTGCCTTCGTCCGGCGCGGCGAGCCCCGCGAGCACGCGCAGGAGCGTCGTCTTGCCCGCGCCGTTGACGCCGACGATACCGATACGGTCGCCCCGGTAGAGCTCCGCGCCGGGCAGCGAGAAAAGCAGCCGCTCGCCGATATAATGCTTGATGTTTTGTACCGATAAGACCAAATAAGACATGAAAAAGCCCCCTTCCGGCGTCCGTCGGAAGGGGGCGGATCAGATTAGCGATCAAACCCCAAAAACATTCCAATGCCCCAACGGCACGCCCTCACGCCGCCGCCGACAATCCGCGGCCATACGGCGTATCCCAAAATTTCATCAAAAGCGTTCCGTTGTGATCTTTCAACTTAGCCTCCCTGCGCTTGCCCTGTCGGCTCGCGCTTTGCTTTGCCTCTTGCCTTGCCTTCGCCTTGTTTCTTGTGCCGCCGTCTTACATTCTCTTTTGCCAGTTTAGCACGATCCCGGCGCGTCTGTCAATCTCCGGTTGCGGTTTTATGATGGTAAAACAGCCGCCCAGTCCATTTTTTGCGTCCAGATCTCGTAGCCGTTCGGCTTGCGGTCAAACTCGTGGCCGACCGACGCCTCGATCATATTTGTGTACGCCCAGTGCGCCGCCGTCAGGTCGTTGTAAGCCGGGGCCCAACCCGGGAGGTCGTGTTCCTCGATCCCGCGGTACAGCATCCGGTTGACCACGGTCACGATCTCGGCGCGGGTCAGGTTGTTCTCCGGCTTGAAGCTGCCGTCCGGATAACCAGAGACCCAGCCTTTCGCCGCCGCGCTGTTGATGTAGCCGACCGCCCAATGCCCCGTGACGTCGCTGAATTGGTCGCCGTCCGAAGTCTCGAGGTTGTCAAAGCCGGAGATCATTGTCGCGAACTCGGCCCTTGTGATCGGCGCGTCCGGCCTGAAGTCGCCCTCGGGGTACCCGTGAAGGATTCCGATGTGCGAGAGGTACGCGACCGACTGCTTGTACCACGCGTCCTCCGCGACGTCCGGGAAGGACGGTGTCAGCGGGTTCAGCTTGTCCTGCGCGGACAGCAAGCGGAAGATGATCGCCGCCGTTTCCGCCCTTGTGATGTCCGCATCCGGCCGAACCGAGCCGTCCGGGTAACCGTTGATGTATTGAATGTGATCCGCAAGGAAACCGGCCAACGGTGTAAAGCCGTCCTCAAAGCCAAACTCAAACCTCGGGAGCCGCGGCCCGCCGTCCGCCGAGAGAACCGCGCCGTCTCCGCCTTTGTTCCCGCCGCCGTTGCCGTTCCCATCGCCGCCCTTCGGACTTGCCTCGGGCGTCGCCGCAGCCGAAGGTGTGGCGAAAGGTGTGGCCGACGGACTCGCGCTCGGGGCCGGGGTCTTTCTTGGCGCGGGCGTCTGAGGATTAATCGGCCCGGCGCCACCGCCGCCATTGCCGCCACCGCCGCCATTGCCGCCACCGCCGTTGCCATTTCCTCTGCTATCGTTTCCGTCGCCGTTTCCGTCGCCGTTGTCGTCGCCGCCATCTCCGTTTCCGTCGCCATCGTCGCCGTCGCCGTCATTCCCGTTTCCGTCGCCGCCGTCATTTTTAGGGATTACCTTGATCGTCGTGTCGTCGCTCGGCCTTTTGCCGGGTTCCTCCTGCTTTGCCTTCACATCGTCGTCCGGCCTCAGATCCACATCGTCCGGTACGTCGACCGTCCAGTGTCCGTCGCCGTCGACAATCGTCTCGACCGAGTCACCGTTCGGGAATGTCACCGTGATCGTAGAATCCGGCACACCTTCGCCCGTCACGGTCCTGTCGCCCTCTGTAATCGGGTCGACCGGCGGCTTCCCGCTCTTTTCGAGCTCGGCCGCGTTTAAGATCGCGACCGCCGCGCCGCTGCCGCTCGCCGTCAGTGTTACGGTCTGTTGATCCGCCCGCGCCTGTCCAAAGATTGAGCGGTTCGCGTCATAGACGCCGAGCAGCCGATACGCGCCGCCCAGCGCGAGGATCTCTGTCACGCGGAACGTACCCGCCCCCGGCGCAAACTCGATTGTTTGACCCTGTGCGACCGTTCCCGTCTGCTCGTAGACACCGCCGTCCGCGGAGGTTACGCGCGCATCAAAAGTCACATTCCCGTCCGCCGCCTGCACCACGCCGTCACGGTACACATACTTCGTGACAAGGAGCTTGCCCGCCTCTATATCGGGCGTCTTGTTTTCATTGCCATCACCGGGATCACCCGGATCGCCGCCGTTACCACCACTTCCGCCATCACCGGGATCACCCGGATCGCCGCCGTTACCACCATTTCCGCCATCGCCGGGATCACCCGGATCGCCGCCGTTACCACCATTTCCGCCATCGCCGGGATCACCCGGATCGCCGCCGTTACCACCATTTCCGCCGTCGCCGTTGCCGTCGCCGTCGCCGTCGCCGTCGCCGATTCGCACATTGACGACCGAGACATTGCCCGCTGCGGCGCGCCTCAAATCCACCTTGCCGTCCATCCGATTGCCGGAAGCGATGATCTCGAGCTGCCGATAACGTCCGGCAAAGCCCGTCATATCCTCGCTGATTTCATACACATTCTTCGGGACCGTAAGCTCCTTATGCTCTCCGCCGCGCAGTTCGACCGTCGTCTGATAGTCGCCGCCTTTCACGCTGATCCGGAACACATTGCCGTCCCCCGCCAAAAGCGCGCCGCGCTCGTCGAGCAGCACTTTGTAGACCGTGAGCTTTGCGCTGTCCGCGCCGAGCTGCGAGTCGTCGAGCTCGTAGTACACGCGGATCACCGAGCCGACCGCCACACGCGCCGGAACCTGCGCCGGATCGGTATGGGAGAAGCGATAGTGCGGATACTTGTTCCGTTCGACGTCGCCTGTCTCAAACGGGAGCGTCCGCTCGCCGAGCCACTGGTTTTCGTGCTTCACCGTCTTTGTCGCGCCGTCGTCCCGCACGCCTTCCTTATAATACTCGACCGTGTAAGTGAGGTCGCCGCGCTGTGTGTAATCCGGATAATACGTCACGGTCGCGGTCGCATTGCCGCCATTGGTCACGACGATCGTCGACGGCGCGCCGGGGTCCGCCTGATAACCCGGGATCCTCGGATGATCCGGCAGGTCCTGCAGACCGAGGCCGACGTTTTCCACGAGGCGCGGATTGTCGATCCCGGTATTGCCCATATCGAGCAGCCCGCCGTCCCCGTCCCGATAGAACACCGTGTAGCTGTGGCTGTTGTCGTCCGGATCAATCTCATACAGAAGCGTCTTTCCCGCCGGATTCGCAAGGTTCTGCGTCACGATGACCGTCCGGTTCTGCCCCGGTACAAGCCGGTAGCCTCCGAAAGTCCTCGGATAGTCCGTCCCCTCGACGAGTGCGCGCAGTCCGAGCGGCACGTTTTCGACGAGAAGCGGGTTGTACCGCCCCACGGCCGGATCGTGATAGCCGGGCAGCGGCGTCAGACCGTCCGACGCGAGCGCATAGTGTACGCGATAGCGGAAATCGGCCTGTGTGTTGTCCTCCTCGTAGCGCACGGTCACAACCGCCCGACCGTCCGCCGTCACGTTCACTTTGTATTCGCCGCCGATCACGCGGTAGCCGGAAAACGCGACCGGATACTCAATGCCCGGTGTCAGCGTGTGCGAACCGACCGTCACGCCTCCGATCCTCGTCGGGTTGCTCCGCCCCGCGGCGGGGTCGTCGTAGCCCGGCAGCGGCGTCAGGCCGTCCGCGAGCGTATACCTCACGTTATACTCATAGTTCGCGTCTCCGCTGTCCGCTTCATAGAACACCGCGATCGTCGACGTGCCGTCCTCGCGGACGTAGAGCGAGAATACCTGCCCGGGCTGCGCCGCGTAGCCTCCGAACTTCTCAGGGTAGTGCAGTCCGGAGACGAGGTCAAAAGTCCCGACCGGCACGTTGTCGACCGGAGCCGGGTTGTACCGCCCCGCGGCCGGGTCGTGGTAGCCGGGCAACGGCGTCAGACCGTCCCGCAGATAGTAGTACACATGAAAGCCCGTGCGCGGGCGCCTGCTCTCGTCGACTTCGTAGAGAATGACCGCATAGGCGCGGTTGTCCTGCGTCACGACGACCTTGACCGTCTGATTGTCGACGGCTTTAAACTCGCCGATCGTGAGCGGAAATTCCGCGGATCCCGCCGCAAGCGTGTGCTCACCCGCCGTCTGACCGCTTATGACAAGGGACGGCTGCACCTCTTTGTTCGAGTCTTTTTGCAGATAGTGTATCGTGTAGGAGAGATCGTCGCGCAGCCCGTAATAGATGTCGATCTTCGCCTGATTGTCCGCTGTCACCGATACCTGCTGTGTGCCGGTGACAAGCGCCTTGTAAATTCCGTGGAGCGGCGGATAATCCACACCTTCGTCTACATCATACACGCTCTCGGCCGCAACCTCACGGACGTCCGGATTTGGCGCGATGCCCGGTACCGGTCCCCCGGCCTGCCCCGGAAGCCCCGCTCCGACCGCCGAGGCGTCGAGCAAGTAGTTGATCCGGTAGTAGTATTTTGTCGGCGCGGGCGGAGGCGAATTCGGGTTCTTCTCATATACGATCGTGATCTCCGCCCGATTGTCATCCGTAACCGTGACTTTCATGTCCTGATTCGGGTCGATGAAGTATTCGTCGCCATTGCCGTCCTGATAATAGGGCGGGACCTTCGAGGGGTCAACGTCGTGCTCGCCGACCGTCTTGCCGCCGACGACTTCGTCCGACAGCCCGGGGATCGGGTCGCCGTCCGTCGTCTGATATTTGATCGTATAGCTGTAGCTGTCGTCGAGCTTGTAGTAGACCGTGATCTCCGCGAGATTGTCCTTTGTCACAAGCAGCTTTAAGTCCTGATTCGACAGAACGCGGTAGACGCCAAAAGTTTCCGGGTAGTGAACGCCCTGCGTGAGGCTCTTTTCCCCGAGGCTCACATTGTCGACCGTGAACGGGTTCGGCGTGTATCCCGGCAGGACGCTGCCGTCCAAGAGCTTGTAGTTGATCTTGTAGCTGTAGATTTCGCGCGTGTCCGGCACATAGCGGTAGCTGATCGTCATCACGGCCGCGGCCTCCGATACGATGTTGATCGTAAAGACCTGTCCGGGGACGAGTTCATAGTCGCCGATTTTCGCCGGAATCTTGTCGGTCGGCGCCGTGTTCTGCCCGAGCTTTGCGCCCGTGATGACGCGCGGCGTCGAAGCGGGGACTGTCACGCCGCCGTCGTCCTGATATTCGCCCGGAACCGGCGTCACGCCGTCCTCCAGCACATAGTAGAGCATGTAGGAGTACGACTTTTTGCTCTGGTCGATCTTGTGTACGACGTCGACCGTGTTCGCATCCGCGCCGCCCGCGCCGCCGCCCGTGCCGCTGCCGTTGGCCGTGACCGAGAAGCCCGAGTAATCCTGCGCGTACTCGCCCTGCGTCAGATATTCATCCGGTACGGGGATCGGATAACCCGCTGCCGCGCCATCCGTTTTGATTTGCGCTTCGACAAAACTCCAAGGCGCGCCGACCGGAAATTCGCCGAGATTGACCGTCTCTGCGGGAGTGCCCGACGTGTCGCCGAGGTAGTAGTTTACGAGCACATCCGCCGTCTGCGTCACCTTTTTATAGGCGATGTACTGCGTGAGCGTCCGGTTGTTCGGCGTAAGGCGGAACTGATAGGGCGCGTTTTGCTCATAGCGCTCGTACCAGTCGCCGTCTATGCGCGTGTACTGCGGCGCGGCATAGGTGTAGTCCTTGTTGATCGTAAGTGTCGTTTGGCCCGTCGCGGGGTCCGCGTAGTAGCCGTCGACCCAGAGGCCGTGCGTGTCGATCAACCTCTCGGGGATTTCCGCGCCGCCTTTCGCGACCGGTTTACCCGCGCCGTCCACAGCGTAGTACACATAGCGATACTGCCCGCCGGGGTTCGAGAGGTACGGCCTGCGAAAGTGCATCCGCGCGTATTTGCCGTTGTGGTTCTTGTAGCTGACGCTCGCGTCCTCGTTCGTGAGGAAGGTCCCGGACGGCGTGCCGGGCTTTAGTTTGATATGGAATGTGAGCGTCGCGGGCGCGTTCAGCACCGTGCCGAGGTCCCATGTGACCTGACGCTGCGTCGGGTCGTAGGAGACCGTGCCGCGCGAGGCCGTCGTCCTGTGTGTCGAATCCTCAAAGTAGTCGAAGTCGTCGCCGATCGTATCGCGGACGATCGCGTCCGTACCCGAGACCCGCGAAAGCTGCACAAGTTCGGAGAACGTGCCGTACAGATCGCCCGCCGCGGCGACGCTGTAGAGCTCACCCTTGTAGGCGGGATTTGAGGCGTGACCGGCATAGCTTTTCCCGGAGGAAATATTGCGGAGGTCGATCAGGGTCCCTTGGATTGCGACGCCGACGCCATGCACGACGACGCCCGTCGTGTTGACCCCTGTGCCGTTGCCGGCATTCGGCGCGCCGTCCGTCATGAAAATGATGTAGGCCGGATTGTCCGCGGCGGCTCCCGTGCGGCTGTTGAGAATCTCCATCGCGGCCGTGAGCGCGGCGGTATAGTTCGTGGTGTTGCCGCCTTTGGTCGACATCGCGGTATTGATCGTATTTTTCAGATCGTCCGCGTGCGCCGCGTCAAAGAAATAGTTCGTCGAGCCGGAGGCGACGGGATACTTCACTGCGCCGGTTCCGAACTTTACGAGCCCGAGGCGGTTCTGGTTCTGCCTGCCGTCATAGTCCTTATAGATCATGTTCACAAAGTCCAGCGCCGAGTTCGTCGTGCCGACCGCCCGGGTGTAGCAGCCCTTATCATTGGTCCATGCCCTAATGCCGATCAACCCCTCCGTGGTCGGGAGCGTGACGCTGGAGTCTTCGTTCGCCTTCACATCTTTAAAGGCTGTTACAACGATCTTTTTCGGGCCAGGAAGAACATCCCACCAGTCGCGGGTCCAAAAGGATCTGCTGTCGTTGTCAGCCGGATCACCGTAGTTTTCGGCGTCCCGATAACCTTCGAAATGCCAGCCCACCCATGTTTTGTCGGGCTTATGCCTGCGCGACGTGACCTTTAGCCGGTCGGTCACAGGCACTCCGTCCGCCAGATATTCCACATCCTTTTCAAACGTGAAGTATTCAAAGTGGTCGGGGTTCGCGCACGCGGTGTCCCACATGCTGTCTGACGCGTCGAGCACGAGTACGGCGTCGACCGTCTGGCTCGCGGTTTGCCCTTGGGCGGAAAGCGTAACCTGACCGATCCCTTCCTCCGCCCAGATCGCCTGCTTGTCGAGGAATACGCCGCCCGGAGCGGGGTACGCCGGGAACTCGGCGGCCTCGCCGGGCTGCCCGCCCGGAATCTGCCGGTCGTCTACAAAGGGGTTTGCCTGCGACCCGTCGCCGCCCGCCGCGTAGGAAGCGGTACCGGCCCGCCACGCCTCGGGGGCGGGGACGAGACTCGCGGGCAGAAGGCTCGCGGTCATCGCGAATGTGAGCAGCCAGCTTGTGATTCTTCCGCCCCATTTGGACTTGCCCGATGCGAGTCTGCCTAATGCGGCGGACATGCCCGATGTCGGACTGCCCGTTGCGGGTCTGCCCGTTGCGGGTCTGCCCATTGCCGGGCTGCCCGATGTGCGGCTGCCCGCTTTTGTTTTCTCATACATGAAACGATTTTTCGACATTTTTTACCTCCTGTTGTGTCCGGCGACTATGGTTTCTCCGTCTCGGCGGTTAGGTTCTCCTGCATCGCGGGAGATGATTTCCACCCGGATTTCCGATCATTCGCCTTCCGCATCCCCTTTTTTTCCTACGCTGAATATACCCGCTTATAAGGCGATTTAAACCATATAGTTCGAACGAATACAAAATGAAATGTAAATGTAATCTAAAAAGGAGTTTATACGCTGAGTCTCGGGCTAAACGTTAGCCACTTCTATCAGTCTGTCCGCTTCTGTATTCCCCTCGCTTTTCACCTCGACCGGAATAATATCGTTGAGACGCAGAATGATAAAATCCATCTCGCAGCATTATTGATGTGGGAAAGAGTTTGAATATTTACGTTGAATCGTTCATTAGTTTATGTTATACTGCTTATCATCAACGGAGCAAAGGAAGGAATCCATCAATGAAAAAGGAATCAGTATCATATCCGCTAATTTACTGATGCTTATCTTGCCGGAAAATGCAATTAAAGATGTCGCGGGCTATACTGAAACTGCGGCATCAGGGGGGATTTTACTGACGATTGCCGCCGCCGTTTTGATGGGTCCGATCGCGGAAGAAATTGCCTTTCGCGGCTTTATGACGACGCGCCTAAAAATGAGATTCCCGGTCTGGTTTGCCGTTGCGCTATCGACATTGGCATTTTCCGCCGGTCATTATACGGGCGGGATCGGTCAGCTAATCGGTACGGCGTGGACGGGCCTGCTTTTCTGCCTCGTATTTTTATGGACGAAAAGCCTCCGCGCGTCCATTTTCGCGCATATACTCAATAACGCGGTCGGTTTCCTGATGCCTGAAGCCGTATTCGCCGAAATGGGCCTGCCTGTCAAACTGGTTCTGCTCGTTGTTGGGTTGGCGGTTACGG
>JAITSR010000300.1 GCA_031287655.1 Clostridiales bacterium | reverse complement strand
GCGTGCAGGTTCGCGATCAGACCGGGGTAGTGCCTGATTTCGAGCGATTTTGCGGGCAGGCAGCGATCCAGCAAAGCCGACGCGAGCAGGACATGTTCCCCGAGCCCGAAGGAACGGATCAGGCTGTCGAGAGAAAATGTCAGCGTCAATACGCGCCCCTTACCATAGACCTGCTCAAGGATCAGCGGAATGTCGGTGTAGGGCGTCGGCAGACTCGCACGTTCCGGCGGCGCGCCGACCGCGTCCAGCGGGGCGAACGACGGCACAAGCGTCGCCAGTGTTGTGGCGGCGGCCGACACGGCAGGCGCGGTCGGCGCGAGAGCGGCTGTGTTCGCCGCGGAATCGGGCGCGCCGTTCGCCGCGGGCCCGGACTCGCAGGTGTTGGCCGCGCCACCGCCGGGAACCGCGCCGCCCTTTGCCGCGACCCACACCTTGCCGCGAAAGCCGATCAGCGGCGTGTCGGAAAGGCCGACGTCTTTAAGCTCCTTCCACGCCGCGGCGTCCGTGCGTATATATGCGGCGCTCAGCGATTCCCCGGCTTTCTGGCCCGAACGGATACCGGACATCGCAAACAGCGCGTCATACGGCGCGAGCTTGCCTTCCGTCAACAGCGCGCCGCCGCGCCGGACATAGGCTTCGAGCGCGGCCGCGAGCGCGTCGGTGACCGGATAGCCCTCCGGGAGCAGGACCATCGGGTAATTTTCCAGCCCGTCCGCCGCCGCATCCCCGACCAGCAGCCCAAACAGGTACTGCCGGTCGTGCAGCGCGCGCAGCCACCCCTTCGGCGGGGCGCCGCGGTCATACAGCAGCCCGATGTCCGCGACGGGGTCGGTCCCCTCCATCGCGTCCTCCTGCGCCTTGATTTTTTCATTCAGCGACCGGACGCTCTCAAGGAGCCGCCCGTCACTGATCGTATCCGGGACGCCGGTGACGGAATGCCAGAGGGAAGCGCCCGCCGCCGGGACCTGCGAGAGCCACATGCGGTATTCGGCGGGCGGCAGGCCCGTGTGCCGCCAATCCATACCTGGCGAGGAATGAATGATGCCATACGGCGGCGCGAGCGGGGAATCCAGAGCGCAGAGCTTTGCGGTCATGTTGGGCTCCCAGTTGTCGGAGAGGCGTCCGAGACCGCGCGAGAGCACGTTTTGCGACTCGGAGCAGACCATCTCGCCGATTTGCTCCGAGAGGTAATCCGACTGCTCCGGCCAGTGATAGAGGATCAGGGGCGTCCCCGGCCTCGCCGCCTCCATGCGCCGCTTCATCTCCGTGAGGTTCCATTCCATCTGCCGCGTCCGCCATGAGGGCGCCGCATCCGCGCCGTCCGTCGGTAAACCGAGACCATACGCGTCAAAATAAAGTCTTTCGCAGACCTCGCAATGGCAGCGCGACGGAAACGGCGCGTTCAGAAACACGGCGTCCATCTCATAGCGCCGCAGGGCTTCCGTCAACGCCGGGAAAGCCACCTGATCGTTCCAATACCCGGAGTTGATGCAGGTCGTGTACAGCAGCGACCACTCGCCGGGCCGCGTCGCGCCGACAATATACGGCTTGCCGTCCGCGTCGTAGGCGAACCATTCGGGATGCGCCTGATAGGCCCGGTCGTCGGCTTTGCTAAAATCGAACCGCCCGACAAACCGGATGCCGCGCTCATGGCACGACCCGACGACCTCCGCCAAGAGGTCCCGCCCCCGCGGCAAATACTCGTTCACATGATGATAGGGGATTTCACTCGGATACCACGCGTAGATACCCCCGACGTTAAAGACCAGCGTGGTCCCGCCCAATTCCTGAATTTGCCCGACGAGCCGTTCCGGGTCAATTTTTTCGGTGTCCCTCACCTGTAGATTGGTCTGAATGACGCGCTGGCGGCGTCGCCACCAAAGCCCCGCGCCGCCTTTCTCTATGCTCTTTTCCATGCGGACCTCCGTCTCCTTTACTTTAGTTTATAAATCGCAGCGTCACGGCCGGGGAGTTCAAAGTGCAGGAGTCCGTTTTTGATGTCCGGATCGCCGCCGCGCAGGGCCTCCGCCCCGGTAAAGCGCAGCGCGGCCCCGTCCGGCCGCAGGATCACATGCTGCGGGTAGCTGCGCTCATTTAAGCACCACAGGAACGTGTTTTCCGCGTCCGCCCAGAGACGCGCGATCAGGCCCGTGTTGTAGTCCGCGCGGATCAGCGGCGACATTCCCGCGAACGGCAGCGCGGCGGCAAAGAACCGCAAATATTCGGGCTTCGGGTTCAACTTGTAGCCATACCCGGCCATCGTCCCGATCGCCCGCACCTTGCCCGCGCCGAACGCGTTCTCCACACCGGCGACCAAGCCGTCGTCATAATACGCGAACGGCTTCGCGTGGGTTGGCAGGTAACTCTGGCGGTATACCCCTCCGGCGAGGCGGCCCCCGTCGGAGGAGAGCTCCAGCCTGTGCCACATGTCCGGTCCAAAGGAGGCCATGCCCTGCTTTGCGCCGAGCAGCTCGTCCAGCCCGCGGGACGGCTGGTGTTCAAACGCATGGCCCGCCTCGCTAAAGAAG
>JAITSR010000143.1 GCA_031287655.1 Clostridiales bacterium | reverse complement strand
AGCGGGCGGGTCACGGCAAAGGCGCACTACTCCCCGCATGTCTCGTCGCTGGACTGGAAAAAATAGCAAAATGATTGTTGACAGCGCCCGCCCGGCTTCATATAATACTTATAACAAATCAGTCGGGTTCCACGAGGTGGACGGAAAGGCAGGCGTTTTATGCGGATTGCAATCGGATGCGACCCGAACGCGACAGAGTTTAAAGCGGCCCTGATCCCATTTATTCAAGGGCTCGGGCATGAGTGTACGGACTTCGGCAGCGACGACCCGATTTACGCGAACGTCGCGATCGCGGTCGCCGAGGACGTAGCCGCCGGAAAGCATGACCGCGGCGTCCTGATCTGCGGCACCGGGATCGGCGTCGGGATCGCGGCAAATAAAGTCAAGGGCGCGTACGCCGCCACCGTCTGCAACGTCTATCAGGCGCAGCGCGCCCAGCTGAGCAACAACGCGAACATCATCACGATGGGCGCTCAGGTGACCGGCATAGAGCTTGGGAAATGCCTTGTCGAGGCGTACCTTGGCGCGCAGTATGACCCTAAGTCCCGTTCCGCGCCCAAGGTCGAGCGGATCACGGCATACGAAAGGAACGTGTGAAATTATGAGCATGAGTGTGCCGGTCCATGAATTGGAGCGCAGGGCTGCGCGGTGCCGCCGCAAGGTCGTGCGCATGGTGCGTTCGAGCGGCTGCGGGCATCTGGGCGGCGCGCTGTCCTGTATAGACGTCGTCTCGGCGCTGTATTTTCATACAATGAAGCATGATCCGTCGAACCCGAAACTTCCGACGCGCGATCGTTTTATCCTTTCCGCCGGCCACAAGTGCATGGCGCTGTACGCCGTTTTGGCGGAGGCCGGCTACTTTGACGAGGCCGTGCTCGACACCTATGGAAAGCTGAACACAAAATTGCCCGGCCACCCGGATATGCACAAGCTGCCCGGCGTGGAGGCCAACACAGGCGCGCTCGGCCACGGGCTTTCGATCGCAGTCGGTATGGCGCTGGGCCTCTTGCTCGACGGCAAAGGCGCGCGCGTGTTCGCGCTGCTCGGGGACGGCGAGCTGCCGGAGGGCTCGAACTGGGAGGCCGCCGCCGCCGCCGCGCACCACGGGCTTTCCAACCTGACGGCGATCGTGGACGCAAACGGCCTGCAAATCAGCGGCAAAACACGCGACGTCATGAATATGGAGCCGATCGGCGCGCATTTCGCAGCATTCGGCTGGGCCGTGCGCGAGGTCGACGGGAACGATGCCGGACAGGTCGTCGAAGCCTTGGACGCGCTGCCGTATCAGAACCGCGCCCCCTCGCTGATCGTCGCGCGCACCGTCAAGGGCAAGGGACTTTCGTTCGCCGAAAACAACGTCAGCTATCACTATTGGAAGCCTAAGGCCGAAGAACTCGAGCAGGCGGAGCGGGAGCTTGACGAGACGTTGAAGGAGGTGGATGCTTAATGTTTGAGCGAACCGAAGACCCCAGAAAGACGTTCGGCGCGGCGGTTCACGAGGTCGCAAAGCAGCGCCCCGAAGTCGTCGCGCTCTCCGCGGACAGCGGCAGCAGCTCGGGTTTTGGGGATTTCAAAAAGGAGTTCCCGGACAGGTACTTTGAGTTTGGGATTATGGAGCAGGGCCTTATCGGCTTCGCTTCGGGTCTCGCAACGACGGGCAGGGTTCCGGTGTTTTGCGCGATCGCGCCCTTTGTCACATCCCGCCCGTTTGAAATGTTCCGCAACGACTTGGGTTATATGCGGCAGAATGTAAAAATCGTCGGCAGGAACAGCGGCGTCTCCTACAGCGACCTCGGCGCGACACATCACTCGCTCGAGGATTTCGCGATCATTCGGATGATTCCGGGCGTCGTCATTTTGGCGCCGCAGGACCCGGAGGAAATCCGCTCGGCCGTCCGCGCGATGCTGGAATACGAAGGGCCGGTCTACATGCGCATCGGCAACGACCCGATCCCGAATCTTTTCCCGCCGGCGCCTTTTACGATCGGGCGCGGCAAAATCGCCAAATCCGGAAAAGACGCGACGCTGATCGTCACGGGCTCGATCGCGGCAAACGCGCTGCGCGCCGCGGAGCTTTTGGAAAGCCGTGGTCTCTCCGTGGAAGTCCTGTCAATGCCGACCGTCACGCCGATCGACCGCGATTTGATACTGGAATCCGTCAAAAAAACCGGGCGCGTCTTTACGGTCGAGGAGCACTATGTCGTCGGCGGGCTCGGCACGATTGTTTCGGAGCTCTGCGGCGAAGAGTACCCCGTCCCCGTCAAAAAGCTCGGGCTGCCGCATGGCTACACGACCTCGGGGCCGTATCAGGAGCTGTTGGCCTACTATAAACTCGACGCGGCGGGGATCGCCGATTCGATACAAAATTCGTTATCCAAAGGAGCGGGAGCATGAGCGAGAAAAAGGTACTGATCGTACAAGGCGGATGGGACGGCCACGAGCCGCAGCTCACATCAAAGCGGTTCGCGGGGCTTATGGAAAAGCACGGCTACGAGTGTACGATCAGCGATACGCTGGAAGCCTTTGACGATGCGGAGCGGCTGCTGTCGCTCGATTTGATCGTCGCCTGCTGGACGATGGGCGAAATCAGCAGGGATCAGGCGATCAACGTTTCAAAGGCGGTCGGCACGGGCGTTGGGATCGCGGGCTGCCACGGCGGGATGTGCGACGCGTTCCGCAAGAACACCGAATGGCAGTTCATGACCGGCGGTCAGTGGGTCAGCCATCCGGGCGGCGACGGCACGGAATACATTGTGAACATCAACAAGGGCTCGAGCCCGATCGTCGAGGGGCTGGACGATTTTCCGGTTTCAAGCGAACACTACTATCTGCATGTGGACCCCGCGATCGAAGTTCTCGCTACGACGCGCTTTCCGACCTTCAACTATAACCACATCTCGAACAAACCCATCGACTTGCCGGTCGCGTGGACGAAATTCTGGGGCAACGGCCGCGTGTTCTACAACTCGCTCGGACACCATGACGACGTATTCGACAAGGCCCCGGCGTCGCAAATCCTGATGGAGCGCGGGATGCTGTGGGCGGCGGAGGGCAAGGCATACGCCATCGCGCACGGCCTGACGACCGCGCCGTTTGAGAACACCGCGAAGATGTACTAAAAGCGGCAAAAAATGTTATGCGAACGCGTTTTATCTTGTTGTGAACCTGCGAGCAGGCGGCTGGGGGTTATACCGCTGCCGCTTTTCCATAGGCATTGAAGATTTACTCCTTAATCGGTTCCCCG
>JAITSR010000110.1 GCA_031287655.1 Clostridiales bacterium | reverse complement strand
GTAAAGTTTTATGAGTACACGGAGGCCGTCGCGGCGGGGCCGGAGGTTCGTTCCGCGTATGTCGTGTCGCCGCTTTCCGGCGCCTTCCTGACGGACGAGACGACCGTCGTCGCGAGCCTTCTTGGGTTTTCGGACGCTCCGGAGGTTGACGTCGCGCTGTATGCGGGTACAAACGAGATCGTAAAAGCCGCGGCGAAAAACCCCGCGACGGGCTATTATGAGGCCGTATTCACGAAGACTGAAATCGAAGCGTACCAAGCGATCGGCGCGGGCGGCTTCCTCGTGCGCGCCGACGGGGTGACGCTGGGCCGGACGGATGTCGTGTTCGGTGAAAAGCCGGTCAAACCGGAAAACGTGATCGACGACTTTGAGACGTATTTCGGCAATATGGATTTGCTGGACAACAACTGGCCGACGCAGGGGTCCGGGTCGATCCGCGCGTCGCTGAACATGGAGTACGTGAGCTCGGGCACCTATGGCATCCGGTTCGACTACACGCTAAGCGACCTCGGCAGCGAGCAATACGTCGGAACCACGACCAAATATGACGGCAATTGGACTGAATACAACGCGCTTCAATTCTATATGAAGCCGGATGGCTGCGGGCAGAAGGTCGTGATCCAAGTCCAGACGAGCAGCAATTCATCCCGGACCGTCGAGTTTTTCCTCTCCGACTTTGCCAAAACGACGGAGCCGAAAATCGTGACAATTCCGTTCTCGTCGTTCGTCCCACAGGGCGGTTCCGCGACTCAGACCGGCGTGTTCACAAACGCGTCCGCGATCACGGGCTTCGGTCTGTTCTGCAACTCCCTCCCGGTGAACGGTGAGAAGACGGTTGTGACGTCCACGCTGTATTTCGATAACCTCCGCGCCATAAACGTCGACGTCACGGACCTCGACCTCGACAACGCGCTGCAAAAAGGCGCGCATTTTGGTCCGGCCGGAACTCCGCCGCTGACGCCGGAATACGAGTGGGCTTTTGACGCAAGCGCGCAGGGCTGGGAGCTTGGCGCGCCGACAGGCGACTTTTCCGACGCGGCTTTCGCACAGGAGACCTCGACGCTTGGTGACGGCGCGGTCCGCATCACGGCGGACTATGCGGGCAAGGGGAACAACAACGGTCCGTCGGTACAAAAAACGTTTGCCCCTGAACTCCCCCTCGCCGACAAAAACAGACTGCTGTTCGACTTCTTTTACACGCCCGCGGCGCGCACGGCGGGCAATTTCGTGATCCGGCTCGACGCGTATGACGCGTCGGGGGCGGCGGTGATCGGCAATCGCACGTTTACGGTCACGCTCACGGGCGCGTCCGCGACGCCCGGCACGCCGGTCGGCGGCACAGGCTATAACCGCGTCCCGGTCGCGATCTCATACAACAACGCGCCAAACTGGAATACGACAAGCCGCGGCGCGCCCTATGAAATCGTCTCGATCAAACTCGGCATACTCGGCGCGGCGTCGTCGGATTACAACGGCGCCGTGCTGCTCGACAACATCCGCCTGACCGACTACTATGCGGACATCACAAACGCGCCGACGGATCAAAGTGCCTCCGCCGTCGACATCTCGGTTGTGGACGAGGCCGCGTCAAAGGCGACATATAAGCTCGTCGACGCCGCCGCGACGGATGCGACAAAGCGGCTCTACGCGTACCTCGACACAGTCGGAAAATCCGACAAGGCGCTGTTTGGGCAGGAGGCCGCAAACCACCACAAAAAGGCGTGGCAGACGCCCCCGCAGCAAAATTATCAGGTACCCTATTATCCGGGTTCATCCGAATCGGACGTCAAGGACATCACGGGCTCTCTGCCGGCGGTCGTCGGCGACGATACGCTCTCCCTCGTCGGCAACGAATATCCGGGCAACTCGGCGATCGACCCGATTATCCCAAGCGGTTGGAAGGGCAACACGGCGCTCGGCGCGGCGAAGTCCGACCTGCTCTCCGCGAAGGAGGGCGCGATCATCTCGCTGTCCGCGCATATGCCGAACTTTGAAACGGCTTACAACGCGACGACCGAGGAGGACCGCGCGGCCCATCAGTGGAATTGGAGCGAGTACACGACAGGCCAAAGCAACGGCCGCGTCCTGACACGCATCATTCCGGGCGGTGATCTGAACGGGATTTACAATGATTATTTGGACATCGTCGCCGAATACGCAAAGGCGATGAACGGCGAGCTTGCGATCCCCGGCCTCGCTCCGTTGGCGGGCGGCGCGCCAATCCTGTTCCGCCCGTTCCATGAGCACAACGGGACATGGTTCTGGTTTGGGATCGGTACGAGCGACAACGCCGCCCAAGGGCGGACGGAAGCCGCGTACATCGCGGCGTGGCGCTACACGGTCGAATATCTGCGCGACGTAAAAAACGTCCACAATCTGCTCTATGTGTATTCGCCGAACGGCGGTTTTTCAAGTGACGCGGCCTATCTGCGCGGCTATCCCGGCGACGACTATGTGGACGTAATCGCGTTTGACCAGTACAACGACGGCAACGCGATCGCAAACGGCTTTGCGGCGACACTAAAGACGACGATCGACCGCGTGCAGCGAATCGCGGGAGAAAAGGGCAAGGTGGCCGTCGTCTCAGAGACGGGAATGCGCGTCCAAAGTACGACGACCGACCCGTTCACGCACGACGGCATCTCCTATTCGGGCAATCGGAGGCCGAATTGGTACAGCGAGGTCATGGAGGTTGTTTCCGAGTCCGATATGGCGTATTATATGATCTGGTCGAACTTCGGCGTCGACGCCGGCGCGAATTTCTATGCGCCGTACAAGATCAGTGACACGCGCGGCCACGAGCTCGCAGACCCCTTCCTCGATTTTTACAACGACGCGAGGTCGATCTTTGCGGATGGCACGAATTTTTATTCTATGACGGTAACGCCGGATGTGGAGGTTCCCTCGGCGGCGCGAACGGGGAGCATTGTCAGCCCGTCGGCAAACGGCTATCTTGCGGGCGCGGCGACGCTGATCGCGACCGCAAAGAACCTCGGCGGCGCGGAGCTCTCGTTCCTGCTCGCGTCCGGCGGTGCGGAGCGCAGCTATCCGGCCTCCGGTCTGGTCGGGAACTACTATCAGGCGGATGTGCCGCAGGCGGACGTCGAAGCGTTTGGCAACGCACTCGGTCTGATCCGGCTCATTGCAGACGGGGAGGTTTTGGCGGAGATCAACGTCGTATTCGGCGAGGCGCTGCAAAAACCCGTAGGCGTGCTGGACGACTTTGAGACATACTACGGCAATGACGGACAGCTGCGCGCGGCGTGGGCCGTTCAAAACAGCGCGCCTCAGCCGTCGCTCGACGCGGCGCACAAATACAGCGGCGATTATGGGCTTGCGTTCAACTATAAGCTCTCGCAGCCGGTCGGCGGCGCGGAGGACTATAACGGGATTTTGACGGGCTATACGGCGGACTGGTCGGCCTACAATGCGGTTCAGTTCTATTATGAACCGGATGGGATGGCCCAAAAAGCGATTTTCCAGCTGCGGGCGCTCGGCGCCACCGGCAACACGGTCCGCGATTTTGAATACGATCTGTCGGCGTACTCGGATTCCGACGTTCCGCTCCTGATCACGATCCCGTTTACCGCGTTTACGCCAAAAACCGCCGGTACGGCGATCCGCGCGAGCGCGATCCGGGGGCTCGGGCTGTGGGTCAATTCGGTGATTCCGGACGGCTTTGCGGAACCGGTTTTCAATGTGGAGTCAAGTTTGTATTACGATTACATTCACGGCGTCTATCAAGAGGGCCTGACGGGCGTTGTCGTCACGGAGGTCAACGAGCCTAAGGAAGTCAAGATTTTCCCGGAGACCGAAAAGCTGTTTATCCCCCCCGCGGGAGACGTGACGCTGGCCGTGAGCCTTTCTGTCAACAAACCAAGGAACGTCAATCTCGTCAATTTGGTTTTGGATTTTGACACGGCGCATTTTGACTACGTTGGGTTTGCGGCGCGGGACGGCAGGTTCTCGTTCACAAGCGGGGAGGCGCGTGCCGACGGCAAGTTGAGTCTGATCCTCGGGATACCCGGAGGCGCGTCTTTAACGGCGGGGGATGAGACGGTCCTGTTGGACGTTCACTTCAAGTTAAAAAGCGGCGTTGTGACGCCGACGATTTTTGAGGCTTTGATCGCGGACTTTAGCATGTACGACGGAACCGCAGCCTTGCCGTTCACAATCGCGGGCGGCGTCGCCCGGACGCTGCTTTACAGCTATGACATGAACGGCGACGGACTTGTTAACCTGTTGGACCTCTCGGTCGCGCTCCGCTATTATGACGCGCGGGAGACGGACGCGTCTTGGCTTACAAGCCCCGCGTGGAAGGCGGATATTGACTTTGACGGCACTGTGACGGTGCTTGACTACACAATGCTGTTGAATGCGCTGCGAGCGCTCGGCTACTAAAAGGAAAGTGGCGCGCGCGTCCGTGAGCCGTCGCTAAGACGGTTCACGGACGCGCGCGCCGGAAGGGCAAGGGGAGCGATGAAGCAAAAGAGTATGCCGATCACGCGGGCAGCCGCGGTTTTTGTGTTTTTGATCTGTTTGGCCATTTGGCTCGCGGTGTGGTCGCCCGCATATGCGGCGGAGGCGTGGACGGTCGAACTTGCGCCGGATCAGACGGATTTTCGCGTGGCCTTTGACATCCCGGAGCAGGCAAAGGCGTATAGCGGCGCTGAAATGCTGGTCAACATCCCCGCTGACATGCGGCTTATCGGTTACGAGATTGACGGCGGACGGTTCCCGAACGCGGTTTCCAGCTTTGGGGACGGAGGGCGGTTGCAGCCGGACGGCTCTTTGGAATACCGATTCGGTTTTTTTACGACGCAAAACACATTTCGCGGGAGGCAGGCCGGTTTTTTGGCGCTGAACCTCGAATATGCGAAAAAAGAGCAAAGGACGGTCGTCGTGAAGGAACTTACGGTCGCCTACAACGATCAGGCGGCAAACCTTGTGACGCACGATCGCTACACGGACGTCTTTACGGTCACGGTGTCGCGTCTGCCGCCGGGCGGCGGCGGGGACGAGGGGCCCGGAGACGGTGGGGACGAGGGGCCCGGGGACGGCGGAGACGAAGGGCCCGGAGACGGGGGCGGTGAGGGACCCGGCGATGGTGGGGACAAAGAGCCCGGCGGCGGCGATGGCACGCCTACGGGACCGACACAGCCGGGCAGGGGCGGCGGCGCGCCGTCCGGTTCCGGGACGGCATTGACGGTTCCGCCGCGAACCGGCGCAAATGCCGATACGGAACTGGGGGAAGCCGAGACGCCTTTGGCGGGCTTTACCGGGAAACATATCCAGTATATAAACGGCTACCCCGATGGGACGTTCCGGCCCGATTACGACGTCACGCGCGCCGAAGCTGTCGCGATGCTGTTCCGTTTGCTTTTGGATGAGCAAAAAGACGATCCGCTCGCGAACCCGTTTTCCGATGTGCTTTCCGGTGAATGGTACACGCAATCCGTCGCGTACATGGCCAGCATCGGCGCTGTCGTCGGCTACCCGGACGGCCGCTTTATGCCCGACGCGCCGATCACGCGCGCCGAGTTTGCGACGCTCGTCACACGGCTTGGCGGGGACGACGCGAGTCTCGCGGGGCAAGCCCCGGTCTTTCCCGATGTGACCTTTGGCCATTG
>JAITSR010000084.1 GCA_031287655.1 Clostridiales bacterium | reverse complement strand
CCGCTCGCTTGTTTATAAAATCGCTTTCGGATTTGGGTCAGCCACCAATACAGATAGTATGGGTCAACCCGTCGCCCATTTGCCCTAATAATCGCAAAGTGTGACGACACGAGCAAGTCCTCGTTTACCTTTAATATTAAGGCTGGTGTGTAAGGTGCGCTGAGTCTCAGCAAAACATCACCATCGTGTGTGAAATATTCTCGTTTGAGTATAGTCGCCGCGCCATACGGTTCTGTCATTTCTCGGTCAATCCTGCCGCCCTCTGTCAGAGCTTTAAGCGTGAGTGCCATATATTGTCGCGAAGCTGGTTCCTCAGTAGCTTCCTTTCTGGACAGCACTAGCCCTGTTCTTATTCGGGCGTAGTCTCCAAGTTTCACCACATCACCATCCTATCAATTTTTGTACTGCTATATTTGTGATATAATAAAATCAACCTAACAGCTCACTTTTCTCATTATGCCACTGATAAATATGTTTGTCAAGTGGTTTTTGAAATAAATTTTGTTATGTGAAAAATGTGATAAATGATTAAGAGGCCCAACAATAATTTATTTCATCGTGTCGACAAAGAGAGCATCAAAGTTTCATAAAACGAAAGATCATACAAGCCCGCACAAACCCTTGGCACGAGACAAATCCGGGCGTCTGTGCTATGATTTGTTCATCATTTATATTACGGAGGTTCCTATGAGCAACGTATGTGTGCGTTTGTCCGGCTTTCGCCTCGCACAGGTGAAAAGCATCCCACCGGACGGGAAGGCGCCGTCTTTGGCCGGGCTTGACTGGATTCCGGCGCAGCCGGGCCGGGCGGTTCAGTATGAGCTGATCGACGCCGGGCTGTTGGAAAATCCATACGCCAGCCATGAAGCGGCCGTGAAGGCGCAGTACGTCCCGCAAGCCGACTGGGTCTATCACACGGAGTTCGATCTGCCGCCGGATTTCCTCTCGCACAACGAGCGGTTTTTCATCGAGCTCGACTGCGTGGACACATTCGCCGACATCTTCGTGAACGGACGGTTCATCGGAGCGTGCAACAACATGCTGATCCCTTGGCGTTTTGAGCTGTTCGGGCTTTTGGAAAGGAAAAACAGTCTCGTCGTTCACGTCAAAGGCCACAGCCGCATGGTCTCCGACAAGGCGGACGAGGCGCAGGAAAAGCTCGGCGGGGGCGTCGGCTCGACCTATGTCCGGGAGCGCTCCCTCGTCCGGCGCTATCAGCGCAGCTACGCCGAGGACTTCGCCTTTGTGGGGCAGGGCTTTTGGGGGATCGGGCTTGTGCGTCCGGTCAACATTGTCGGGACGCCCAAAGCCTATTTGAGGGATGTCGAGTTCTTCACCCGCTCGGTCGGGTTGCCGGAAAAGGAGCGGGCGGAGACGACCGTGATCGCGACGGTCGATCTGCCGCAGGGCGCGGATGCGGATGCGGACGCCGCTTTGCCCGGCGCGGCGGGCTACAGCGTGAAGGCGACGCTCGCGGGCGCGGACGGCGCCGTCGTCGCGGAAGGGCGGTCGCAGCTCGCGGCCGCGGCAAAGGAGCCGTTCGGACCCTCCGCGGCGCTCGCGGCCTCCGTTGAGTTGACCGTGAAGGCGCCCCGCCTGTGGTGGCCGAACGGCTATGGGGAACAGTACCTCTACACGCTGACGGTCACGCTGGCCGACGTCTCCGGCAGGGAAATCCACTCGCTCTCGCGCGAGGTCGGCATCAAAGAAATCGAGCTCGTCCGAAAGACGCCGTCCGGGCGCTTTGATTTCCGCTTTGTCGTCAACGGGAAGCCGATCTATGTGAAGGGCGGCAACCTGATCCCGATCGACGTGTTGAACGCGGGCGGCACGCCGGAACAGACGGAGACGCTGCTGCGTCTCGCCGTGAACGCCGGGATCAACATGGTGCGCCTGTGGGGCGGCGGGATGCACGAGCCGGACTGGTATTACTCGCTGCTCGACCGCTATGGAATCCTGCTCTGGATGGACGGGCATCTCCACAGCCACGCGTATCCCGACTATGACGAGGCGTTTAATGAGGAGGTGCGCAAGGAGACGGTCGTGATGGTCCGCCAGCTGCGCAGCCATCCGTGCTTTGCGGTGTTCTGCGGCGGAAACGAGCAGCAGGAGGGCTGGGAGGCGTGGGGCTGGAAGATGTCGCAGGACCGGTTCTACGGCGAGCGCCTGATCTACGACATTTTACCCAAGGTGCAGGAGGAGTTCTGCCCCGAGATCCCCTATGTGTCCAATTCGCCGCACGGCGAAAAGCTCTCGCAGTCGCCTGTGGACGGCGAGACCCATACATGGGGCAATTTCTACAACGCGACGGAGGACCCGCTCTTTATCACCGAGACGTGCTGGTATGTCGGGACGATCTCGCGCCCGGAGACGCTCGAGCGCTGGATGGGGATCAAGGTTGACGACTATCAGGGCAAAAACTGGAACCGGCGCTGGCTTGAGCGCACGACGACGACGCTGTGGCAGGTGAACCAGTTCTCGGAGTATCATATGAACTCCGGACTGCGCGAATACGCGCGGGGGCTTGAACTCGAGCAGATGACCGCCGACTACATGTCGCTTTATTATATCCGGACGCGCGGCCCCTCGTGTACCGGGATCATCTACTGGCCGTTCAACAAGGGCGGTCCGATGATGAACTACGGCTGCGTCGACTATTCGCAGTACCCTCTGATGCCCTATTACCTGTGCGTGCGGCTGTTCAAGCGCGTGCTGATCCACGCGTATCGCGACAGCTCGGATATTCGTGTGCGCGTGACGAACGACGGCGAGGCCTTCTCCGCAAAACTCACGCTCCGGCTGTTTGACAGCTTTACGGGAGAGACGCTTAAAAAGGCGGAGACAGACGTCGACGTGCCATACGGCGCGGCGCACGCGATCTGCACAGAATCGGACTGGTACGACGGTCTGACAAACCGCTGGCGGCAGGCCGTACACGCCGCGCTGACGGACGCGCGCGGGGAGCTGATAAGCGAGGACTTTCTGCTGTTCTGCCCGCTGTTCGAGGTCGAGACGCAGGCGCCGAAGCTGACGGTCGAACCGGTGAAGGTCAGCGAGACGGAGTGGGACCTGACCATACAAAGCGACCGGTTTATCAAGCATTTGGAGCTCGAATGCAACGCGCGCGTGATGTTTTCGGACAACTACTTCAAGCTGATGCCGGAGACGACGCGCAAGCTGCGGCTGACCGTGCTCGGCGACCGCAAGGAAAAACTGACGCTGACGGCGCGCGCGCTCGACCATGAGTCCGCGGCGCGGACGCTGACCCTGTAACACAAAAGTGTGATAAGCTATAAAAAAAGGCAAAGGGGCGGGCGCAGGTTATGACTCGGGTTGCGATCGGGCAGGATTCACACAGATTTATGCGGCAAAGCGCGGCGGCGGGAGCGGCGCGAGCGGCGGGGACCACTACGGGCGCGGTGAACTCGGCTGCGGAGTCGGCGGGGACCGCGGGGGAGCGCCCGCTGCTGCTCGGCGGCGTCCGGTTCGACGGCGCGCCGCCGCTGGAGGGCAACAGCGATGCGGACGTCGTGCTGCACGCGCTCACAAATGCGATTTCCGGCATTACGGGCGTGAACGTCCTTGGAGAGACGGCGGATCGGATGTGCCGCGAGCTGGGGATCACAGACAGCGCGGCTTATGTCCGCGAGGCGATGGGCTCGCTTGGGGCGAACCGGATCGTCCACCTCTCGTTTTCGATCGAATGCGCCCGGCCGCCGATCTCACGAAAAATCCGCGCAATGCGTGAAAGCATTGCGCGGATCACAGGCGTCGCGCCGGACAGCATAGGCATTACCGCGACGAGCGGGGAGGGCCTGACAGCGTTTGGCCGGGGCCGCGGGATTCAGGTGTTCTGCGTCGTCACTTGCGAGACAATTGACGGCGCGAAATGAGACCCCGAAAAAAAAGCGCGTTTATGTTTACTCGTCCTCGCCGTCTCCGTCCTCGGAATCTTCGTCGTCCTCGTCCTCGTCGTCTTCGTCATACTCCATTTCTTCCATTCGCTGTGTAAAAATTTCAAACACAGCGTTTTGCTCGTCCTCGTCCTCGATCGCGACGAAGCTTTCCTCCTCGCCGCCGGTTTTTTCAATTTTCAAGATCACGACTTCCTCCTCGTCGCAATCGTCACAGTCGCAATCCTCGTCCTCACATTCGCCCGCCTCGTCGTCGTTGTCGTCATCCTCCCGAGGCAGCAAAACGACATATTCGTTGTTGTTGTATTCGATCGTGTCGATATGCTCGACCTCGACCTCGTCCCCGTTTTCGTCTATCAAAATGATGATATCATCTCTTTCTTCGCTCATTTTGTCCTCCTCCCACGTTTCCTTCCGTGTTAATATAGATTTGATCCTCTCTCTATGTAAAGGCTCGGAGAGCGGGCTGCGACCCGACGGTCCGGCGCGTGTTTTATGCTTATGACCATTCCTTTCTGCGAAAGGCACAAAACGGAATGAAGCTCTCACTGTGCCTTTCTATCCCCCATGCCGGAATGGTCATGGGGGAGTGATGAGGGGGATTCCCCTTCATCTTCTTTGAAGGAAGGGGGAATCGGGGGGAACCATAGGGTTCCCCTCGAAAGTTTGAAAGTCACGCCCAGCGCCGATGACCTTCAAACTTACTATCGTTCCTTAGTTGCAAGGAGCGCAAAAACGCCCGATGATACATCCGCCTTACCCCGGCGCCCAACTATTTCGACCGGCTGTCAAGATAACTCTGCAACAGGATTACCGCCGAGAGAATATCAAGCCGACCTTTCTCACGCTCCTTGCGCGACGTCGGGTGAATCCCGGCCTCCCGCAGCGCGCGCCCGGCGGACACCGACGTCAGCCGCTCGTCCCATCGGATCACCGCCGCCGCGGCTGGGCCGCCTTCGGTGTCTGCGGGCGGCTCCGCGCCGTTGATACGGCCTTTGAGCGCCGCAATGAACGCATCCGTCCGTTCCGCTCGCGCGCCCGCCGTTCCGTTCATGTTCAGCGGATACCCCACGACGACGGCCTGCGCCTGATGGAGCGCGGCCAGCTCCGCGACCCTGTCCACAGCCGTACACATATCTCCGACGACGGCCTCCAAACCCTGAGCCGTCCAGCCGAGTGGGTCCGACATCGCGATACCCGTCCGCCTGTCGCCATAATCAACTCCAAGTATCCTCATACCGCCGCCCGCCCGGTCAGATCTGTTTGACGTAGTACTTTACGATCTCCTCGAGCAGCTCGTCCCGCTCCAGTTTGCGAATCATACTTCTGGCGGCCCTGTGGCTCGTGATGTACGTCGGGTCCCCGGACAGGATATACCCGACCAACTGGTTGATCGGATTATAGCCCTTTTCGTTCAGCGCCTGAAAAACCAACTCGAGGATCTCCCTCGTTTCCGCCGCGTTGTCCTTGTCGACTTTGAACATCATCGTTTCATTGCTGACCATGAAAAACTCCATTTCAATCGGCTGATTCGCTCCACCGTTCGGCGCTGTCATTCGGCTCCGCCGAAACCGGTATTCGACTGCGGCAATGAACTCGTGACAGTAAGCTAAGTGTAATACATCCGGCTAAAATATGCAATCCTTCGCGCGGATTGTAACAATGATTTAATAGTTGAACCTTTTCATTGTATATAGTATACTGCTATTATTGATCGGACGAATCATCAATAACGTCATATCGCCGCTTTGTACGGCGGATGGAGCGACGAAAAGGAGGCTAATATGCAGGAAGTATTCGATTTTCTAAAGAAGTGCGGCACGTTCTATCTCGCGACGACCGAGGGCGACCAACCCAGAGTCCGGCCGTTCGGCGCGATTGACATTTTTGAGGGCAAGCTCTACTTTCAGACCGGCAAGGTCAAAAATGTCTCCAAGCAGCTCGCCGCGAACCCAAAGATTGAGATTTCAGCCTGCGACGGGCCTGCGTGGATCCGCCTACAGGCGGCCGCGGTGAATGACGACAGGCTCGAGGCCAAGCGGCACATGCTCGACGCGAACCCGATGCTCAAGGATATGTACAAGGCGGACGACGCCAACACGCAGGTGCTGTATTTGAAAGACGCCGTCGCGACGATCCAGTCTTTCGGCGGTGAGCCAAAGGTTATCAAGTTTTAGATCCCATATTTTTTTGAACAACGCGCCCGCCGTCCGAACAGACGGCGGGTTTTATGCTTGCGGCGTTTTGAAGGTTTGAGGCAATGAAAGATCCTGCAATTAAATGGCGATGGAGGAGGCGTGATCATAATTTGCTTTGACGGCAAGGATACGATCCGCGTGCGCGGGCGCGGCATAGGACTTCGGCTCTTTTCGGGCATGAAGCCGCACGAGGCCTGTATCCCGCGGCTCGACGGCACTTGGCAGCTGTCCTATGGCGCGGTCGGCGAATTTTTGCTCGTGCCGCTGGCCGGGGGGCTCGACGTCGATACCGAATGGGACTGGAAGCGCGTCACAAGCGGCGACGTGACGGTTGACACGCTGCCGGACGACGACGGGGCCGGCGGCGGCTCGTTTGAGTTCGCGATCCACTTTGCGCCCTCCAACACCGAGCGCGCGGCTTCCTACCGCCCGTTTGTAGCGCCGGTTCAGCTGCTCGTCGTACTCGGGTTAAAAAACGCGGGCAAGGCCGGGCTCGCGCGCATGGTCGCGGAGCGCTATCTGAATTTTGCGGGCAAAAACGGCCTCGCGCTGATGCTCC
>JAITSR010000053.1 GCA_031287655.1 Clostridiales bacterium | reverse complement strand
GCACATATCGCGTCTCTTTTCCATAGCGGTTCGATAATTTCACCAATTCTTCCAGCATAACGGTCCTCCAGTTTTTCGTGAAATTAGCGTATCACGGAATCTGATCCGGATGGACATTTTATCGCAAAAAGATTGACGGCGCCATTACGCGGCGCCTTCAAGCAACAGCCTCAAAACCGCAACGTCTCTTTCGCGCTGCGGCTCAGGTTCGTTTTCATGCAATGCTTCCCGCAAGTCTATCCATGCGCCGTCGTATTCGCGTTCCATTTCCTCTTGTGTGGGGTGCGGGATAAATGCGCTTTCGGCGTCAACCTGACACTCATAATAGAGTTGTACCCCTTCAAAATACTTGCCGGGCGAGGCTTCGGAGCTTCTCCGCTCCGTTACGCTGAGGAGGAACTTTCCAACGCTTACCACTTTGCAGCCGATTTCCTCGCTCAATTCGCGGATGATCGTTTCTTCTACACTTTCACCCGCTTCCATGCCGCCGCCGGGAAAACCGTAACCCGGCCATTTATACTTTATCATCAGCGCCTTGCCGTCGCGGACGCACACGCCGCGAACGGACACGCGTTTTATCACCTCGGCGCCGTCCGGAAAAGCAGGCAATCCAATCGAGATAAAACGGTTCCTATAAAAATTTGCGGCATCAACGGCTGTGAGTCTATAATCCTCCGCACCGTCGACGCGAATGACGGGACACGCGAGTCTTTTAGCCCACTGTTCGACAGGCGCCAAAGAGCGGGCGGCCGCGAAATGAAAGAACTTCTGCTCCTGTTCGTACATATCGCCGCCCTCGCGGACACGTTCGCCAAATTGCTCATATGAACGCTGTTTTATACGTTTCATGCGGATTTCAAGCGGCGCTTCAAGAAGTATTGCAAGGTCGTAGAGCGACGTGATATTTTCGCCAAAGTCCCCGCTGACGGCGGAAAGAACGAAGGAACCGTATTTTTCAATATCATTGCGCATTAAAATGATACATTCCTCGCGGGCGCGCGGCTTCGCGTATGGAATTTCTGATTCTTTGAAGCAATAATCCTCAATATCCATATGCCTGAAGTTCAAAATGCGCGCCAGCTCCCGCGCAAATGTCGTCTTGCCGCTTCCATTCGCGCCGAATACGATGATGCCGCGGGGTTTGCTCATTGCGTTGCCTCCCGTTTCGTAGTGCAATTTGCGTGTTCGGGAGCGGCCGCATTTGCTGATAAGGCCGCAATAATTCCCGAAAAGAAGGAATTATTGCGGCCTGAAAACTGCCTTAGAACTCCCGGACGGCGTCGATTGAATTGCCCATCGAGCAGTCCGCGCCCTCCTGAATGATCACGTCGATGATGTAGGGCTTGTCGGACTTTTGCGCGCGCAGCATCGCCGGTACGAGCTCCGCGGGGTCGAATACGCGCTCGCCGTCCGCGCCGAGGCCCTGCGCGACCTTCACATAGTCGACCATGTCGAAGTTTTCGCGCATCTCGACCGCATATTCATACTGGTAGGCGTACTTCTGGTTCTGCCGGATCAGGCCGAGATAGGCGTTATTTACGATCACGACGATCACCGGCGTTTTGTACTTCGCGCATGTCGCGAGTTCCTGCACATGGAACGTAAAGCCGAAGTCGCCCATCACCGCGACGGCTTTTTTGCCGGGGTTCGCGATCATCGCGCCAAACGCCGCCGGGATGTCGTAGCCGAGCGTTCCCGCGCCGCCCGAGGGCAGATAATGGCGCGGATGCTCGATGTCCTGCAGCTGCCCGGACCAGATCTGCGTGATCCCGCAGCCGGTTGTAAACAGCGTGTCCGGCCCGAACGCCTCGTTGATCGCGCCGAATACGCGGTGCGGGTGGATCGGTTTGTCTGTCTGATCCGTTTTGCGGCGGAGCTCCGCGCGCAGCTTCGGAAGCTCCGCGACGCGCCCGGAGGGCTTTGCGGGGGACGGGGACTGCTTTTTCGCCTCGGCGAGCAGCGCCTCGGCCGCGAGTTTTGCGTCCGCGGCAATCCCGAGCTCCGGCGGGAAGATTTTGCCGATTTCCTTTGGCTCGACGTTGATGTGGATGAACTTGCGTTCGCCGCGGTACGGCCCGATCGCGCCCGTGTGGCGGTCGGTGAAGCGGTTGCCGATGCCGAGTGCGACGTCGGATTCAAGCAGCACGCGGTTCCCGACCGGCTGGCCGACCTGTATGCCCGCGTGGCCCGCGTTCAGGGGGTGCGCGACGGGGATTGCCCCTTTTGCCATATAGGTCGTGATGATCGGGATTTGCAGATATTCCGCAAACGTGGTCAACTCCCGCGTCGCGCCCGCCTCCACGACGCCGCCGCCCATGATGATCACCGGGGCCTTCGCCCCGAGCAGCAGCTTGACCGCCTTTTCAATGTCCGCCGCGGCGGGCGCGGCGCGCTCTACCGCGAGGGGCCGGTAGGACGAGATGTCTATGTCGAGCTCCGCGTTCTGCACGTCGAGCGGCAGATCGATCACGACCGGGCCGGGCTTGCCCGCGCGCGCGGTGTGGAACGCCTCCCGGAACGTCTCGACGACCTTTGTTTTATCCGTGATGCACCATGTTTTTTTCGCGACCGGCTCCGTGATCTTCGCGATGTCGACGCATTGGAACGCGTCCTTGCCGAGTTGGGCCGTCACGGCCTGCCCCGTGATCGCGACGAGCGGGATCGAGTCGATGTTCGCGGTGTAAATGCCCGTGACAAAGTTTGTCGCGCCGGGGCCGGAGGTGCAGATCGCGGCCGCAATCCTGCCGCTTGCGCGGTAGAACGCGCCCGCGGCGTGTACGGCGGCTTCTTCATGCCGCACCGTGTAATGGCGGATCCCGCTGTCCTTCAAAAACTTGTAAAGGCCGTTGATGCCCGCGCCGGGAATCCCAAAGGCGTCCGTAATCCCTTCGATCTCAAGGATTTTTACGATCAGTTCGCTCACTACCAAATAAACCAACCCCCTCGTTCCGCTATGATTTTAATATTTGAAATTGCGTTTCATCAATTTCAGCTTTATCTTAGCATACCGCCGCCCCCAAATCAAGTTTCGCTTTCTTGTTTCGCATTCTTGTTAATATGCGGAATTTATTATACAATAAAACAAAAAAAGAAAAGGTGTGCGTGATATGCCGCTAATTTCAATGTTTTATGGAATAATAATCAGGATGTTTAACAATGGGGAGCACAATCCCCCTCATTTCCATGCGGAGTATCAGGGCTATAATGCGACTTTCAACTTTGAAGGAGAACTGGAGAAAGGCGAAATGCCAAAGAGCAAGGTGAAACTGATAGCTGCGTGGGCAGAGTTGCATAAGGATGAGCTCGCAGCAAACTGGGAGCTTGCCATGAGCGAAGATTCGCTTTATAAAATTGACCCACTCAAGTAAAGGAGACGTTATAAAGTGAAAATAAGATACGATCAGGATCAAAAAGAAGAAATCTTATGCGGTGATGAGGAATTAATCAGCGTTACCGAGGTGAAGCCGAGCCGGGATTACTCTTTGGCACTCACCTTTTCCAATGGAAAAAAAGGTTTTTTCGATTGCCTTCCGCTGCTGGAAAAGAGCGCGTTCCAAACACTGAAAAATGAGGTCCTTTTTATGACGGCGCGAGTGGGCTGCGGCGCCGTTGTATGGAACGATGATATCGATATTGCCCCGGAACGTCTTTATGAAGAAAGCGTTGACAAAACTTAGGTTTGCTTAATGAGATCACAATCACAATTCAATGGAAATCCCACCTTTGCGATTCTTACTGCGTTAAGTATACCAAATACTCATGCGGAGTGAATATATTCTTATGTTGCGGCGCGTACAACCATTGGTTGTTTCGATTCAAACAAAATAGCCGCCATAAATGGCGCGCTTTTGGCCGTCAACAATAGTTCTATCCTGAATTCCGCAAAAATTAGCCCATACAAAGATATTAAAACGCTGAATTGAAGGCAGAAAGTGAATCAAAAGCGCTGAGAATCTCTTTTTGTTGCTTCGTTAATGCCTGAATGAGTCG
>JAITSR010000027.1 GCA_031287655.1 Clostridiales bacterium | reverse complement strand
GCGAACATCGCCGCGAACAGGATCAAAAGGGCCGGAAACCGCTTTGGGTTACGCGCCCTATGTGAATTGTTTTGAGTCATTTGCATAAAATTCCCCCCCAGTAGCCACCGCAACTGCCGCAAACTGCGGCGCACAGACTCATTATAAAGCAACCGGCGGGCGTATTCAACGCCCGCCGCCCAATGTTAAAACAAAGTTCAAAGATTATTCACACCGCTTCAGGATTGTTCAGCAATAACAAGTTGTTATTGCTCAGTTCCTTACCGCAGGAATACCGCGTGTCCGCGCGCACTGCTGCCCAAACCGCCGCCGCCCGCGGTCCCGTCCGCGTCCCGCAGGGGCGCCGCCGGGAAGTCCAGAAGTATATCGCGCAGCAAGTAACCGTCGACGTCGTAGAGCCCGCTGACACGGAGCTCGTTTTTGCGGTCGCTCGCAAGGTATAGCGTAAAGGCGTCCGTCTCGACCCGCTCGCTGTAGGCCGTCCAGCCGACGTGCGGAAACTGGAGGGAGACCGTCTGCTCGTCCGCCATGCTCGTCGAGCAGCTCGCGGGGAGCGGCATATAACCCGTACCGGGCATGTAGTAGCCATAAGTTTTCAGCGCCTTCGCGTAGGTGGGGTTCAGCGGCGTATTAAATCGCATCAGGATCTTTTTTTGGTTGAGATCGATTTGCGCCTCGATCATCAGCGGTCCGCCCTGCTTATAGGTAAGGAGCGGCGTAAAGCCCGGACTGCCCGGCAGCATTGCGGCGTCATAGGCCGCGGAGTCCGAAATGAGACCGAGTCCCGCCAAAAATTCGCAAAGCGTTTCCTCGCTGTCTTTTTTGCGCGTTTTCAGCGCCTCGACGATCATAACCGAAAGGTCGCCGTTCGTCAGGTTCCCGCGCTTTGCGGCCATCGACGAAAGCCCCTTCCCGCCGGCAAAGGGGATTGTCTCGTCCCATGTATAGTCCGTATCGAATGAATAACCGAGCACCGTGAGCAGCACTTTGTACATCGCCTGCGCCGTCACAAAACCGTTCGGGTCCACATTGCCCGCCTGATCGCCCTGCCAGCCGTATTCCGGGTGCGCCTTCGCGTAGGCGAGCACGTTTTTCCCGCCCTGATCCTCAACGAGGTACGCGTCTGAAAAATTGGCGCGCGCCACAGCCGAGAGCGCCGCCGACTCCTTGCCCGAGAGCCGCAGCGTGATATAGATCGCCTGCAGGCGCGTCACTTGCAGCGCGAGGTATTCCGCGGTCACGCCGTTTGCGTCGCCGCGCAGGATACCGATGTCCCGGCAGATACGCGCGCTCTCGGAGATCGGCGTATCGCCGTTCGCGTAGGCGCGCAGCGGGACCTGTGAGGCCAGAGGCGCAAAGAACACATAGATAAGGAAAACAAAGCAGAGCAGGACCGCCCTCCTTTGTATGCGGCGCGGCGCGGGAGCGCCTAGGTTCGGCTGACGGCGGTCTCCGTTTTGATATGGATACCGCGGCGGCATACCTGAACTTTTTTGAGTTTTTCCTTTTCTATATACGTTCATAACAGCCCCCACAAACCGGCGGCGCCGGCAGCGGTTTATTGATTGAAGCCGACAAGCCGATGGATCGGCTTGCCGACCGTCTGTTTTACGTTACTGCGTCGGCGCGAGATACCCGGTTTCAAACGCGTTGTTCAAAACATTCAGCCCGTTCGCGTCGTAGTTGCCGTCCCATAATGTGTTCGCGCGGACCGACACGTTCACGGCCTCGTTGATTTGGCTTGTAAACGTGACAAGCAGCATGCGCGTGTCCCTGTTGCCGCTCAAGCTCGAGGGCGTGTACTGCTCGTTGTACGCCTCGACCGTGTACTGCGAAGGACTCATCGACGAGCCCGGCTGGTTCTCCGTTTTGATGTCCAAAATATTCACAAGCTGCGCGGCGCTCGTAATGCCAAAGAGCTGGACCCGCTCGTCGAATACGACGAGTACCTGATCGCGCGTCAACTGGGGCAGCATAACGCCCGAAAGGTTCTGCGAAAGCGCCGCCGCGCGGTTGCCGCGGTACTGTTCCAGAAGGCCCGGCTTGATGCCGTCCGTGAGCTGCAGGATCGCCCCGTTCTGAATCTCCAGCGGCGTGCCGAGCGCGGTCTTTGTGAGCGTGACCTGACTCGCGAGCACCATCGAGACCGTTACGGGGGTGTGCGCCGCGCTGTATGTCGCGTCGGGGTTCAGGTCAAAGCCGTCGAGGTCGATATAGAGCTCGCGCGCCGACGTACTGATGCTGTTGTAGCCCATGCTGCGGAACGGGAGGTTCTGCGAGCCCGCCCTCACGATAAAGTCCGCGGAGGCCGCGTTGATCGGCAGCGCGCCCGTCGGCTCAAAGCGCAGCATGACCCGCTGCGTCGTGACCGCGTAGGCGGTCGGCAGGAGCTTAGCCGCGACCTCGTTCGTGCCCGGCACGTCAACGAGCGTCGGGTCCATGCGGTTCCCGAAGGTGTCCGCGACGTTCAAAACGCGCAGCTCATCCGTGTTGTTTGTCGCGATGTAGAGCGAGAAAGCGTTCGGGACCGTCGTATTGCCGCCGACGACCCAGCCGCCCTGCGGGAAGGTCAGCACGACCGTGCGGCCGTCGCCCTCGAGGAATGCGGTCGTCCCGGACGGTACCATGATATGGCCGCGCCCCGGCGAGAAGTATTCATAGTTGGCCGGTTCCGTTGAGGAGGCCCATTCGAGCTGCTTGTTGAACACGAGCACGACCTTGGACTCCGAAATCCTGGCCGAGACGCTCGTGATCTGCGGCGGCGCTTTGTCGCGCACGGTGACGGAGTGGGACGACTCGACGGACTTGTTCGCCTGCGCCGTCGTATCCTCAACATTTGCGACCGTCAGCGTGTACGTGCCCTCGGGGATGCTGCCGGTCAGCCGGATATAGCGCGCGTCCGGCCCGGAAGCGCCTGTCGGCGTATAGGTCTGGACGTTCAGCGTAAGCGAGACGTTATTGCTGTTTTTTAGCGTAAACCGCCCGTTGTTCGCGGCTCCGAGCTTGACGGCCTTTGAAAATTCGACGACGACCTCGTTTGCCGCGGCCGACTCGACGCTCACGACGGTCGGGCGCACGGAGTCAAACTTTGGCGACACCGACGTGCGATAGGAGTCGCGCGCGTTGCCGTTCATGTCGACAATCGCCTCGATCACGATCTCCGTCGCGCTGATCGGCAGATACTGACCCTCGTTGAATGAAAACACGATCGTGCTGCGGTCGTTCGCCCGCTTGACAGCGCTCTGCGCGGCCTTGCGGACGGAACCGTCGAGCCAGTAGAGCCGGACCTGATCCCGCACTTCCTCGGAGAAGGTCACGACGACCTGCTCCCGGTAGGCGTCGACGCTCACGACATCCGGCGGCGTCCTGTCCTCCTCGGCGGTGAAATCGCGGTCCTTGACGTCATAGATCGGAAAGCCCGCGAGGTCGTAAATCCGGTTCGTGTCGATCGTCAGCTTGTTATTCCCGGCCTCGAGCGGCGACGAGAAGTTCAGATACACCTCGCGGCCATAGACGACCGCGGCGTCGGACGCGGGCATGACGCGCCCGTTGAACTTATAGGTGGCGTAGTTCTTCACGGCGGAGTCAGACGTGCGGATCGGCTCCGAAAAGACGAGCCTTACGCGGCGGAGCCCGATCGCCTGCACCTCCAGAAGCGAAGGCGTCTGGTTGTCGTAGAACGTCAGCTCCCGCTTATAGATCGCGCCCATCTCTCTTGAGCCGTCGCGCGAGCGCAGCTTGCTGAGACTGAGCGTCCTTCGCGCGCCCTGCTGCGTCACAAAACCGGCTTCGCGATAGATTCGGAGCGTCACGCCGTCGTCCAGAACCGAAACGACATCGCTCTGGTTCAGGGATGCGTCGTCTATTTTGATGTAGTTCAAATCGATGGAATTGCCGTCGATCGGCTGGTTGAACACGACGTCGATCTCCGCGAAGTTCACTGTGTTGACCGCGACATCCGAGAGCGCCGAGGGGGGCGGGGTGGGCGTCGGGACCGTAGTCGGCGTCGCCGCGGGCTCGATCACGTCAGACCGGGCGATCACGCCCAGTTCGACGGCGCGGTTGTAGTTGATCACACCTTCCTCCGCGAGGAACTCCGCGAGCGTGTACGTCTCATTGCGGACTTGCGCGAGCAGCGCCTCGACGAGCATGACCGCGATGTCGTCATTGATCAGCGAGCCGCGGATGGAACTGCACTCGGACATGCCCGCGAGCCTTTCCGCGTAGTCGAGCGTGTTTTCATAGGGGTAGTCGACGTTGGCCTGATAGCCCAGCACCGTCAGCAGCACCTTGTAGAACTGCTGCGCCGTAACCTTGTCGTCCGGCATCAGCCGGTTTGTGCCGTCGCCCTCCCAGCCGTATTGCGCGCTGTGCGCCTTTAGGTATGCCGTGCGGCGCTGCCCGCCGTCGTAGAGGTGGCCGACGTCGTTAAAATTGCTTGTACCCGTGTAGCTTTCGGCGTCGGCTTCCTTGCCGACAAGGCGGAGCGTGAGGTACGCGGCCTG
>JAITSR010000016.1 GCA_031287655.1 Clostridiales bacterium | reverse complement strand
ACAACCGCCTTCACGCCCTGCGTGTCAACGCCCCCAAGTTCCTCCCACTCCGGCTTGATCAGGATCCCTTTTCCGACCCGGAGCGGCTTAAAATACCGCTTCCAGTTGTTTGCCCAGTCTTCCTCCGCGATCGCCCCCGCCGAGACCTCCGCGCCTTCAATGCCCGCCGCGGCGCAGCGCCCCCGGACCTCCGCGAGCGCCTCCTCCGGGTCCTTATCCGGCGCGAAATAAACATGGATCAGCGCCGTGCCGCGGTCCTTTTGCAGCAGCGTCTCGTCGATCAGATCGATGTTCGCGACGCGGCGAACGCCTTCTTCCAGATCAGAATAGTCTTCAACATAAAGGCCGAGCGGCGTTTGCATGTGCAGGACGGCTTCGGTCCGCTCCAACTCGCTCGTCGGCACTTTCACGACGACCTCCGTCCAGACCTGCCCGCCGCCCGTATCCGCCGCCGCGCGGGAAGCCGCCCCGCTCATTTTTTCGCCGCTCAATCCGCTCATTCCTTCGCGATCCGGACCGCGCCGTCGTCCGCCGTAATACGCACCGCGCAGCCGCCATTGATCTCGCCTTTCAGGAACATCTCCGACAGCGCGTCCTCGATTTGCTTTTGAATTTCACGCCGGAACGGGCGCGCGCCCATGTTCTTTTGATAATCCCCGCCAAGGAAATGCTCCGCGAGCGCGTCGGCATCATAAGCCACGCGGATGCCGTTCGCCTCCGCCTCCGCGACGACCTCATCGAGCATCAGCCGGATGATCGCGGCCAGCTCGTCCCGCTCGAGTTCTTTGAACACGGCGACCGAGTCGACGCGGTTCATAAATTCCGGCCTGAAAATCTCTTTTAAGACGTTCGCGACCTTTTTTTCCATATTTACGTAGTCCGCGCCGCCAAAGCCGATGTTCGCGGACTTAAACGAGGTCCCGGCGTTCGACGTCATAATCAGGATTGTGTTGTCAAAATTCACGGTGCGGCCTTGACTGTCCGTGAGCCTGCCGTCGTCCAAAATTTGCAGCAGAATGTTGAACACCTCGGGATGCGCCTTTTCGATCTCGTCGAGCAAAATGATCGAATAGGGCTTCCGGCGCACCTTCTCCGTGAGCTGCCCCGCGTCGTCATAGCCGACGTAGCCCGGAGGGGAGCCGATCAGCTTTGAGACCGTGTGCCTTTCCATGTATTCGGACATGTCGAGCCGGATCATCGCGTCCTCGCTGTCGAACAGCTCGCGGGCGAGCGCTTTTACGAGCTCCGTCTTGCCGACGCCCGTGGGCCCGACAAAGATAAACGACGCGGGCTTTTTGACCTTGCGAAAGCCGGAGCGGCTGCGCCGGATCGAGCGGCAGACGGTCGCGACCGCCTCGTGCTGGCCGATCACACGCCTGTGGATGCGGTCCTCGAGCGTCAGCAGCTTTTCCGTATCCTGCTGCGTGAGCTTTTGCACGGGGATTTTCGTCCACGCCTCGATCACCTGCGCGACGTCGTCGAGCCGCACCTCGAGGCCGACGTACAGCTTTTCGGCCTCCCGAATCTGGTCGAGCAGCTGACATTCCCGCACCTTTAAGCCCGCGGCTTTTTGATAGTCCTCGATCGAGTCGACCGAGATCGCGTAGTCCTTTTCCTCCTGCACGCCCTCGAGCTCCTCTTTGAGCCGCTCGAGCTCGACGAGCCCGCTGTTGCGCAAATTGGAGCGCGAGGCCGCCTCGTCGATTACGTCGATCGCCTTGTCCGGCAGGAAGCGGTCCGTGATATAGCGCTCGGACATACGCGCCGCGGCCTCGATGACCTCGTCTGAGATCGTCACCTTGTGATAGTTCTCATAGTAGTCCCGGATGCCTTTTAAGATTTCGATCGTCTCGTCGAGCGAAGGCTCCTCGACGAGCACCGGCTGGAAGCGCCGCTCCAGCGCCTGATCCCGTTCGATGTGCCGCCTGTATTCGCGGAGCGTCGTCGCGCCGATCACCTGTATCTCACCGCGCGCGAGCGCGGGCTTCAAGATGTTCGCGGCGTTCATTGCGCCGTCCGCGTCGCCCGCGCCGAGCAAGTTGTGGATTTCATCGATCACGAGGATTATGTTCGAAAAACTTTTCGCCTCGTCGATGATGCCCTTCATTCGGCTCTCAAACTGGCCGCGGAACTGCGTCCCCGCGATCACGGTCGTCATGTCGATCCGATAGATTTCAAAATTGTAGAGCTTTGCCGGCACGGCCTTTTTGATGATCCGCACCGCGAGACCCTCCGCGATCGCGGTCTTGCCGACGCCCGGCTCGCCGATCAGGATCGGGTTGTTTTTCAGCCGGCGGTTTAATATCTGGATCGCGCGGTCGATCTCCTTCTGCCTGCCGATCACGCGGTCGATCTTGCCCTCCTTTGCGAGATCCGTCAGGTTCGCGCCGTAGAGGTCCAGAAACTTTTTTTTGCGCTGCTGCTTTTTTTCCTGCGTTTTGGTTTTTGAGTCGGTTTTGCCGCCGCCGCGGCCCTCGCGGTCGCCGTGGTCGTCGCCGCCCCGCTGCGGAAACATCGTGAGCGCGCCGTATGTGCCGCGCGTCCTGAACATCCCGCCGGGGCCGCCCCCGCCCGCGGTTTCGCCGCCTTGCCCGCCGCCGTCGCGGCTGCCGCCGTCCGGGTCAAAGCCCGAATCCTTGTCCGGCCCGTCGCCCGGATTCGCGTTTCCAAACGCCGCAGCCAAAAAGCCCGCGATGTCCGGCGGCTTGTCGTCGGAATCGTCGTCCGAAACCCCCATCGCAAAACCCGCGAGCGTTTGCCCGTCGTCCGAACCGTCCTCGATGCCGTTCAGGATTTCCCCCATCTGCTTTGTCAGGGCGTCCACATCGTCGTCGGTCATGCCCATGCGCCCGATCAGGCCGTTGAGCGGCGCGATTCCCTGCTTTTTGGCGCAGGAGAGACACAGGCCCTCTTGCGTCTGCCTGCCGTTCGTGATTTTTGTGATAAAGACGACGGCATAATTTGTATGGCAAATTGTACATTTTAACTTTAACATATCCGCTCCAAATATCGTCAACCGCGTTCCCCTTAGCTTTGCGGTTCCCATGCCTCCGAGGTTCCCATAGCCTGTGATCCCGACAAATACACTATTACCTTAGGTTAATCATATCACATCATTTTTCGGATAGGAACCACTTTTCCGCGGCGCGGCGCGATATTTTAACGCTTTTTTCACTATTCATAATTTATTCACAAATTAGTTCATAAAGTGTCATCTGGCTCTCGTCCGCCATACCGGCGAGCGCGCCGTAACTCCGCAGAATCTCGACGACCGTCTTTGAGGCCTTCGCGCGCATCGCCATGTCTTCGACCGAGATAAAAGCGCCGCCGTTCGCCCGCGCGGCCGCAAGGTTCAGCGCCGCCGCCATGCCAAGCCCCTGCAGGGATGTGAGCGGCGGGCGGATCGCGCCGTCCTCGATCGTGAAGCGCGACGCGTCCGAGCGGTAAATGTCGATGGGCAGGAACCGGATGCCGCGCGCGTACATCTCTATGACGACCTCCAAAATCGTCAGGATGCTCTGCTCGCGCGCCGTGGCCTCCCTGCCCTTCCGGTTCAGCTCACCCAGCAGGAGCTTCGCCTTTTCCGGGCCGCGCGTCATCACCTCCGCGTCAAAATCGTCCGCGCGGATCGAAAAATACGCCGTGTAAAACGCGACCGGCGTGTTGATCTTGTACCACGCCTGCCGGTAGGCCATCTGGACATACGCCGCCGCGTGCGCCTTGGGGAACAGGTATTCAATCTTTTTGCACGAGGCGATGTACCACTCCGGGACGCCCGCGTCGAGCATTTTTTGTTCGTTTTCCGGCGTCACGCCCCGGTTCTTGCGCACGGCTTCCATGATGTTAAACGCGGTCAGCGTCTCGAGCCCGCGGCTCATCAGGTAGAGCACGAGGCTCTCGCGCGTCCCGATGACCTCGGAGATCGTGCAGATCCCGTTCCGGATCAGGTCCTGCGCGTTGTTCAGCCATACGTTCGTGCCGTGGGAAAGACCGCTGACCTGCAAGAGGTCGGAAAAGTTCTTGGGCCGCGCGTCGACGAGCATCTGACGCACAAATTTGGTGCCGAACTCCGGCAGGGCGAGCGTGCCGACCTTGGAGCCGATGTCACCCGGCGCGAGGCCGAGCGCCTCCGTGCCGAGAAAAAGGCTCATGATCCGCTCGTCGTTCACCTCGATCCCGCCGGACGGCACGCCCGTCAGGTCCTCGAGCATCCGGATCATCGAGGGGTCGTCATGCCCGAGAATATCGAGCTTTAAAATCGTGTCGTGCAGGGAATTAAAGTCAAAATGCGTCGTCACGATGTCCGTGTCCGCCGCGTCCGCGGGGCGCTGGATCGGCGTAAAATCATAGATTTCGCAGTCCTGCGGGATCACGACGATGCCGCCCGGGTGCTGGCCGGTCGTGCGCTTGACGCCCGTGCAGCCCTCCGTCAAGCGGTCCTCCTCGGCCGCGCCCAAACTCCGGCCCTTGGACTCGAGGTATTTTTTGACGAAGCCATACGCGGTCTTTTTTGCGATCGTGCCGATCGTGCCGGCCTTGAACACGTTGCCCGCGCCAAAGAGTTCCTCCGTGTATTTATGCGCGGTCGCCTGATACTCGCCCGAAAAGTTCAGGTCGATGTCCGGCGCTTTTTCCGAGCCCTTCGCGCCGAGGAAGATTTCAAACAGGATGTCCTGACCGTCGCGGCGCATCGCCCCGGCCCCGCAGCGCGGGCAGGCCTTGGACGGCAGGTCGAAGCCGGAGCCGAAGGCGCCCTCCGGCGCGAACTCCGAGTACCGGCAGGCGGGGCAGACATAGTGCGGCGGCAGCGGGTTGACCTCCGTAATACCGGCGAGCGTCGCGACGAGCGACGAGCCGACCGAGCCGCGGGAGCCAACGATGTAGCCGTCCTCATTCGACTTTTTGACGAGCTTGTGGGCGATCATATAGAGCACGGAAAATTCCTTTGAGACGATCGTGTCGAGCTCCCGGTCGAGCCGCTCGCGGACGGGCGCGGGGGCCGGGTCGCCGTAAATCTCGGCGGCCTTCGCCTCGACGATCCGCTTCAGTTCCTCGGCCGCGCCCTCGATCTTGGGCGTAAAAGTGCCGTCCGGGATCGGCTTGATCCCCTCGTCGATCCAGCTGTTGATCAGATTGGGGTTTTCGACGACGACCTCGCGCGCCTTTTTGGCGCCCAGATACGCAAACTCCCGCAGCATCTCGTCCGTCGTGCGAAAGTACAGCGGCGGCTGCGTTTCGGCGTCATGATAGCCCTGCCCGGACATCAGGATGCGGCGGAACACCTCCGAGCCCATATCGATAAAATGGACGTCGCAGGTCGCGGCGACGGGCTTTCCCGTCTCCTCCCCGAGGCGCACAATCGTCTCGTTGAACGCGCGCAGGGCGTCGAGCGAATCCACCTTGTTCTCCCGCAGCAAAAACTGGTTGTTCTCGATCGGCTGGATTTCGAGATAGTCGTAAAACGCGGCGATCTCGCGCAGCCGCTCCGGGCCCGCGTTTTGCAGGACCGCCGTAAAAAGCTCGCCCGCCTCGCACGCGGAGCCGACCAACAGCCCCTCCCGGTGCGCCTCGATCTCGCGGCGCGGCATCCGCGGGCGTTTGTAGTAATACTCCAAATGCGACTTTGAAACGAGTTTGTAGAGGTTCTTTAAGCCCGTCTGGTTCTTTACGAGCAGTATCACATGATAGGGGGATTTTTCGCCCTCGTCGGCCGTGAGATACGCCTCGATTCCAAAGATGACCTTGATCTTATGGCTGCGCCCGGCGGAATACGCGTCGGGAAAAGCCTGCACGACGCCGTGGTCCGTGACCGCGACCGCCGGATGCCCCCACTCCGCGGCCTGCTTTACGAGCGCTTCGACCGGCGTGACCGCGTCCATCGCGCTCATCTGCGTGTGCATGTGCAGCTCGACGCGCTTTTGGTCGGCCGTGTCCGCGCGGCGCTCCTTTTCGCGGAAGTTCATGTCGGCGGCGTACAGCGCGACCTCGCGCAGATATTTATCATAGCGCAGCTGCCCGTATACCGCGAGCATCCGGCCCTTTTGCAGCCTCGGCTTTACATATTGCAGATACTCGCGCGAGATGTACTGCTTGACGATGATCGAGCCCGTGCCGTCCGAGAGACCGCATTCGAGCACCTCCGACGCGCCCTCCCGAAGCGTTTTGTAGCCGACGTTCACGACCTCCCCCGCGACCGTCGCCATGCCCTGTTCCTCGGTCGCGAGCTCCGCGATCGCGGTCGCCGCCGCGGTGATCCGCCCGCCGCAAAGGATGTCGGGGTTCAGTTCAAAATACGCGCCGCCCTCGAGCGCGATCCCCTTCATACACTTGCCAAAATCGCCGGCCCGCAGCTCGTCGCGCGCGGCCTTGCGCTTGCTCGCGAGCGCCGCGCCGGAGCGCCCGGCGGTACGGCTTGCGCGGCCGGTCGCTCCGGCGTTGGCGGCGCGGCCGGTCGCGGGCGGCGGCGCGGGGGCGAACTCATAAGCCGTCTCCGCCTCGGCAAGCGCGGGCGGCGGCGCGGGAGCCGCAACAGGCGTGGGGAGCTGCGCGGATACCGATGCGGGCGCCTCGCAGGGCGCGGCGGGCGGCGCGGGAGCCGCAATTGCGGGGCTCTCAACGGGCGCGGAATCGGGGCAGGACACGAGCAGGCCGACGTCCCGGACGCCGAGCGCGCGCGTCAGATACTCCCGCACCCCCTGTACGCGCTCATGGGGTACGGGTTGGTCCGCCCGCAGCTGAAATTGAATGATCGAGCCGTTCTGATAATAGTCGACGCCGGAGACGAGCAATCCGCGCAAAATGTCGGGGGAAGCGTTGACATTCGCATTGACGGCGGCATTGGCGGCGTTGGCGCCCGCCTCGACGCCTGTGTCCGCGCGGGTATCGGCGGCTGTCTCCGCACCCGGTCCTCCGCTCAAGCCGACGCTCATACCCAAGCTCAAGTCCGCGACTACTTGATCCAAATAAAAACAATTTGTGTCCAATCCGATCTCACGCCTTCTTTTGTTCGTTCAATTTGTAATTCAAACTGTCACTTCAAACCGATTTCCGATAGACAGTCAGCGGTTAACGGTTAACGTGTTCACAATCGCCGCCGTGGCGCGTCGATTTCCGGCCCGCGTCGGCTTTTCGTCCGCGGACATTATACGATACCCCGCTGCCCTTTTCAAGCGCGATCCTCTCTTTACTTCAAGATATTGTGCCAAAGCGGCCACATCGCCCCGCCATTTAGTGGCTCGCATCACACACGGGAGCCAGAGTAAGACGATTGTGAACACGTTAGCCGCTGATTGATTACGAGCGAGCGGACTGCGAGCGACGCTGTGATTTGCGACGCTGTGATTTGTTTGCCTTGGATCGCGAATCGTTGTATACTTAAAATCAGAAGTCGCATCACATACAAATGACAAAGAAAAAAGGATGTGCGGACGACACGATGAATGATTTTGCGCGATATGACCCGCCCCGGATATTGTTGGACTTTTTGAACTACATCGGCACGATCAAAGGCAAATCCCCGAATACGGTTCAAGTCTACTTTTATGATTTGCGGCTTTTTTTTCGCTTCCTGCTCGTGCATTACAAAGTCGCGGATAAGCGCGCGGACCTTGACACGCTCGACATCTCGGAGTTTGACGAAGCGCTGCTGCGCCGTGTCACGCTCGGCGATCTGTTCGCGTTCCTCTCCTTTGTCTACCGCGAACGCGAGAACTCAAACCACGCGCGGGCGCGCAAGGTCGCGACGCTGAAGTCCTTTTTCAGCTACCTGTTTTCAAAGGCGAAGCTGCTCGACACCAACCCCGCCGCGGAGCTGGAGTCGCCCAAAATCGCGAAGCGCATCCCCCGCTATCTGAACATCGACGAGAGCAAGCATCTGCTCGTGACGGCGGGAGAGGCGGAGACGGAGCAGAATGAGCGCAATTTCGCGATCATCACGCTGTTTCTGAACTGCGGGATGCGCCTCTCGGAACTCGTCGGGATCAACCTTTCAAATATTCGGGACGACTCGCTGACAATCGTCGGCAAGGGCGACAAGGAGCGGGCCGTCTATCTGAACGCGGCTTGCCGCGACGCCATTTCCGCGTATTTGCGGATCAGGCCGAACGAGGGCGTGAGCGACAGGAACGCGCTGTTTTTAAGCAAGCGGAAGCAGCGGATCAGCAAGAACATGGTTCAGAGGATCGTGAAGCAGTCGATCGGACTCGCGGGGCTCGACACGGCCAAATATTCGACGCACAAGCTCCGGCACACCGCGGCGACGCTGATGTACCGGCACGGGCATGTCAATATTCGCGCGCTGCAGGAGATTCTCGGGCATGAGAGCATCGCGACGACGGAAATTTACACGCACCTAGACGCCCCGCAATTGCGGGAGGCCGCGGAGAGCAACCCGCTTGCAGACTTTCACGCAAAAGCTGAAGCCGACGTTGCGGCAAACGCCGGAAAGGAAAGGAACATCAATTGAAAAAAACGATCTTTTTACTCGGCTGTACCCTGCTTATGACGGGGATCCTGTTTTTCTCCGGAACGAACCTGCTCTCACTCGTCGACCAGTCGGACATCCTCTCCGGTCTTACAGGGGGCGGCGCCGCTGAGGCGGACGACTCCGGGACGTTAGACTCGAACATGCAGATCGGCGTGTCCGGAATCTCATTTTTTAAGCCGGTCGACGCGGACTCGATCAACAGCTTTGTCGACGTGCTGCGCGGATTCAAGCAGAACACGGGCGACCCGATCAATATCCTGCTGCTCGCGAGCGACGCCGGAGACGCGAACACCGACTCGATTCTGGTCGTACACTTTGATCCCAAGACCTCGCAGATCAATATCCTGTCGATCCCGAGGGATACCTACGTGACCGTAAGCGGGCTCAAAATTCACAAGATCAACGGCGTGTTCGGGACCACGAACGGGCCGGACCGGATCAAAGCCGCGCTCAGGGAAATGCTCGGCCAGCCGATCGACTACTATGTCCGGTTTGACCTGAAGACCGTGCGCGAGATTGTCGACCTGCTCGGCGGCGTCGAATATGACGTCCCGTGCGACATGATCTATGACGACCCCGACCAAAATCTGCACATCAACATCAAAAAGGGGCTGCGGACGCTGACCGGCAAACAGGTAGAGGGACTTTTGCGTTTTCGCCATCCGAACAAGTGGACAAAAGAGGTGCAAAAATACTACGACGGCTCCGACATCAAGCGTATTGAGCGCCTGCAGGACTTCATCAGCGCGATGCTAAAGCAGAAGGTCACGATCCAATACGCGCCGCAGGTCGCCGACGTGATCACGACGGTCTACGCGAACATCAAAACCGACCTGCCGCTCTCGGAGATGTTAAAACTCGCCAAAGCCTTGCCGAGCCTTTCCCCGGAGAAATTCCAGACCGCGACGCTGCCCGGCGACGCAAAGACCATCGACAGCCTTTCCTACTACGTCCACAGCGCAAAGCAGACACAGGCGCTCGCGGAGGCCCTGCTGAGCGACGTGCCGCCGCCCGCCGTCGCCGCCTCCGCGGCTTCCGCCGCGGACGGCACGGACGACGCGGGCGGCGCGTAAAGGGACGGAGACCATGAGACCAAAAAATTTGGCCAAACCTTATCTATTGTTTACAATGCCGAACAGTAAGGCTCTATACCCGATGAAAAATTGCTCGTTTCCAGTTTTTGAGTGTGTCAACCGACTTTTGCGGCAACATACCCATTATCAGCAAACAGATACTGATACCCGCCAGAAGTCCTGACAGAAAAGGAATATCGGCGAACTGGTTTATTAAAGTCATTGCCACAACGCACAGAAGTCCGATTTTTATTGAGCGTTTCATACCTGCTAACCTCCACAAGTTCAATATAAGTTCTGCTTGTTTACTTTCTGTTGATTTCAGCCAGTAAAGCCTCTTGGAGCACAGCCGAAAAATTGATCCTTTTACGTTCCGCAGCGTCCGCAATCCAAACGGGTATGGTCAGATTTTTTCTGACATATTTTTTCCGGGAGTATCGTTCGGGATCAACCTCGACCAAAGATAAAAAATCGCGTTCGCGGGTGTGGATCGAAAGCGGATTGCTGGGATTCGGCACACTTGCGCTGTCCTCTTGGAGCGCCGCCAAGTATAAGCCTAACGCCTCTTGCGCCATTGCTACCGCTTCGCTCAATGTGTCGCCTTGCGTCACGCATCCGGGCAAGTCCGGAAATGTTACGCTAAAACCGCCAATCTCCGCGCTTTCGGCTGTGAATACCGCAGGATAAACTGTTTTCATAGATTGTCACCCCCTTTTCAATTTGGAGACTTTTAAAATCAGATTTTCCACGCCGGGTTTAAGCTCCTTCGTTCCGTGTACGGGAACTGTAATTGGTGGAAATCCGGATTTTTTCATGATGTGGTGGCTTCCTTCTATTCGTGAAACCACCCATCCGTCTGTTTTTAGAAGTTTTACAATTTGTTTTCCGGTCACTTTGTACCTCACTACTTTCATTTTACGCGCACTAATACGCATTGTCAAATTCTGTTTCAAGTCCCACAACGGTCAGACGTCACCACCGACGGGCTTTTCACATAGATAACCGCAACGAAAAAATCTGAAAGAGCATCGGTTGCGTCGATTTATTTGTTGAAGCGCGGGACGCGACGTGATAGAATGATCATGAGGTTATGACAACAGAAAGGAGTTTGGGATTTATGATCGAAAGAGTTATGAATATAAGTGCAGTTCCGTCATACTTGGCGACGGCGCTTCGGGCAAGTATGGTTAGGGTCAGCGAAGCCGACCGCGTGATAACAATCATCCCCGCCGAGGATGAGGGAGCGGCGAAAAAACATCGTTGCCCGTTGCTTGGAATTGCAAAAGACAGCAACCTGACAGTTGAAAAATTCTTAGAATGGAAACGCGAGGATAGAGAGCGGGAATATGAACAAGAGTTACGTTCTTGACGCTTGCGCGCTGATTGCGCTCGTCAAGGAAGAACGCGGCGCGGAAATCGTTGCGGACTTGTATGAAGAAGCTCGTACCAGCAACGCGTCACTCCTTATCAACATAGTCAATCTAGTAGAAGTTTACTATGGCTTTCGGCGTGAGCGCGGCAGTGATTACGCTGATGCAATCCTGCAAAGCGTCGAGGATTCGATTGTTGAGATTGTCGGGATTAGCAGGGCGGTAGTGCGCGCAACCGGGCGTATTAAGTCGGAGTACAAACATATATCGCTTGCGGATTCAATCGCCCTTGCCGAAGCATCCGTTCGCGGCGGCGTTTTGGTAACGTCAGACCACCACGAACTTGACGCTATTGACAATGCAGGGGAAGTGGAGTTTTTGTGGATAAGGTAAAAGTTGTTTACTTATCCAACTCCGGTTCGTATTATTTTGTGCCGGGGTCTTTGATCAGCGCTCTTAGCGCGCGAATGATCCCATAAAAGGCGATCAGCACCGTAAACACACCCGCAAGGCCGTATAGCATCAACTTTACCGCAAGATCAAATTCTGACATAATTGTAGTCCCCCACTATTGACTGATGACTTTAACCGGCGAGCAGCCACGGTACGAGCGAGAGGATCAGCCCGCCCGCGACGACGGAACCCAGCTGCCCCGCGACGTTCGCGCCGATCGACTGCATCAGGATAAAATTCGACGGATCCTCCTGCGCGGCCATCTTTTGCACGATGCGCGCGGACATTGGGAAAGCCGATATCCCCGCCGCGCCGATCATCGGGTTGATTTTGTTCTGCTTTGTGAACAGGTTCAGGAGCTTTGCGAACAGCACGCCGCCCGCGGTGTCAAACACAAACGCGACAAGCCCGAGCGCGAGGATGAACAGCGTGATCGGCCGCAAAAACTCGTCCGCGCGCATTGTCGCCCCGATCGTAATGCCGAGCAGCAGCGTCACAAGGTTCGCGAGCTCATTTTGCGCGGCGAGCGACAGGCGCTCAAGGACGCCGCAGGCCCGGATCAGATTGCCGAACATCAAAAGACCGACGAGCGGCGCGCTGAACGGCGCGAGGATACCGGCG